>DUOC01000040.1 GCA_012839065.1 Thermoanaerobacterales bacterium
ATTTTGATTCAATCCTATCAACTAGATTATCAGCATAAACCTGCTCCTCACTAACTTTAGAACCACCTTTTAAAAAACTTATAACCTGATCAATATTTTCTGTACCGTCAAATATAATATCAAAAATGCCTGAATCTCTAGCAGCCTCAGCCGTTAGTTGAGTTCCTCCGAAAAAGAATTTTTTATGTAACAGGTTGAATTTTTCAATCTTTTCTTTTAGTTCTTTGAAAAGTACCTTTGCATTATCTGGGGTAAGTCTATAACCTACAGCCACAATATCCGGATCACTTTCTATTACTGCTCCGATTAATTCGTCTACAGAAACTGCAGGACCCAAAAATGTAGTATTATATCCATACTGTTCTGCTAACTGCAGAAAATTTAGCACACCACCAACATGAACACAGTTTCCCAAAGAAGCACCTATTATTTTTCCCAAATGGGGTCCTCCCTTCATTTTACTAATTAAAATTTTATATTATTGAATATACAGTGTCAACTTAATTATCCTTCAAGTTGCTGTAGTATGTTTAAAACTTCAGCATATGTTTTACCGAATAGTTGCCTACAAACTGCGAGTATCCCTGTTTGCCGGCATATTTGCTGCGATGTAGTATATTGCCCACATTGTGTATCTGCTGTTAAGTTTCTAGTTTTCATATTGAACAATCCTACTTTAAAATATTTATATTAAATGTTATACTGAAACTTAAGCAATCAGGAGGTTGATCAAATGCCATATGATGGATGTGTATTGTTTAGCATAAAAAAAGAACTTGAAACAGCAATAATAAACAGCAAAATCGAGAAAATATATCAGCCGACACAAAACGTTCTCATCCTCAACTTAAGACAAAATAAAAGAAATTATCGGCTTTTAATATCTGCTCACCCCAACAGCGCAAGACTGCATTTGACAGACATGCAGACAGAAAATCCTGTTTCACCACCTACTTTTTGTATGGTTCTCAGAAAACACTTAATTGGGGGCAGAATAATAGAGCTGTTTCAGCCTAAATTGGAGCGAATCTTAAATATAAAAATTGAAACTGTAGACGAATTAGGAATTGTAAATTATAAAACACTTATTATCGAGATAATGGGTAAACACAGTAATATAATCCTTGTTGATACAAAAACTCGCAAAATAATTGACAGCATAAAAAGAGTGCCAGCATCGATCAGCAGTTATCGCCAGATAATTCCCGGAACCACTTATAAAGAACCGCCTTATCAAGATAAATTAAATCCTCTGTCTCGGGATGAAAAGTCGTTTGTTGAAATACTCACAAACTCCGCTGTTTCAAAGATATTTAATGTTATAGTGAACAATTATACGGGTATAAGCCCGGCTCTAGCTAAACACATAGTAAAAGTAAGCGGCTTTGATGAAAATGTTGAAAGCAGTGTTCTAAATAATGAAAATATTGTATATTTATGGAAGTCTTTTGATAACATCTTGGATCTGGTAGAGGGTAATGATCTCGAACCTATAATTTTTTTTGATAACAAAAAAAATAAATTCATCGATTTTTATATTTTCAATTTATTGCAATATAATTCATACACTAAAAAAGAAATGAGTGATGTTAATGCAACCGCAGATTTATTTTATACAATGAAAATTAATAACGATGAAATATCTAATTATAAAAATAACCTTCAAAAAACAATAAACAATGCACTGGAAAAATGTAATAGAAAGCTTAGGGAATACAAGCAAAATATTAACGATGTAAATAATAAAGAAAACTATAGGATTTTTGGAGAATTAATCACTGCAAATATCTACCGGATTGAAAAAGGTACAGCCGAATTATTGGTTAAAAACTACTATCAAGCAGAACAGCCTTTAATATCTATTGAACTTGACCCTGCACTTACCCCATCTCAAAATGCCCAATTTTACTTTAAAAAATATCATAAACTAAAAAATTCCGAGAGGATTCTAAAAAAAATGATTACTGATATAGAAGACGAAATAAATTATTTGGAAGGGATCTCTATAAGTCTCGAAAACACTAATGAATTAGAAGTATTAGATGAAATAAAACAAGAACTGATAAAACAAGGCTATATACGACTAAAAAGAAAAAAGAAAACAAGGGAAAACCTCAAATTACAAGAAGTAACTCCTAGAAAATTTATTTCAACTGAAGGTTTCGAAATATTTGTAGGTAAAAATAATAAACAAAACGATTATATAACTTTAAAATTAGCTGCAGATCATGATGTCTGGTTCCACACTAAAAACATTCCCGGCTCCCATGTCATTGTAAGGACTATGGGGGAAAGTTTAGGTGAAAAAACAATAACAGAAGCCGCCAATCTGGCAGCATTTTATAGTAAAGCAAAAAATTCAAGTAATGTACCTGTTGACTATACGGAAAAAAAGAATATAAAAAAACCCAGGTCTTCTAAACCTGGTATGGTAATATACAAAAACTATAATACCATATATATTACACCATCATTAGAAGAAATCAATAAGCTGAAAAATAACTAATTTTTATCACAGATGACAACACGATCTTCACCATCTATTTCCTTTAATTTAACCTGTATGAGTTCATTTTTTGAAGTAGGCACATTTTTACCCACATAATCTGCTCTAATAGGCAGTTCCCTATGCCCTCTATCGATTAACACTGCTAGTTGTATCATTTGGGGTCTTCCAAAATCTATCAATGCATCTAAAGCGGCTCTAACGGTCCTTCCGGTAAAAAGGACATCATCTACAAGAACGATCTTAACATCGGTAACATCGAAAGGAATTTCTGTTTTATGAACAATAGGTTGGGGTGCTATTAATGACAGGTCATCCCTATAAAGTGTAATATCGAGTATACCTGTAAGCAGATCTTTCCCTTCGATCTCCCTTATTTTTTTTGCTAACCTGTCTGCTAGAGGAACCCCCCTCCTTCTTATGCCGATTAATGCAACATTATCTACACCTTTATTCCTTTCAATAATTTCATAACTTATTCGAGAAATAGCTCTATTAATCCCATTTTCGTCCATTATACTAGCTTTTTCTCTCATTATAATAACCCCCTTTTTCCCTTAAGTTTTCAATTAGCCTAACGAGCTCTTGCGGAAGTGGCGCAGTGAACTCCATATATTCACCTGTCCCTGGATGATAAAAACCAATAACCCATGCATGAAGCGCTTGCCCAGTAAAGTCTATTTTCTTTCTTAAATTTACTTTTTTAAATCCATATTTTAAATCACCTACAAGAGGGTTCCCAATATAAGCCATGTGTACACGAATCTGATGAGTACGCCCCGTCTCAAGCAAGGCTTCTATGAGTGTGAAATCCCCAAACCTTTCAAGAACTTTAAAGCGTGTTACAGCTTTTTTGCTGTTTCTACCAGTAACGGTCATTTTCTGCCTTTTAATATGATTCCTTCCAATAGGGGCGTCTATTATTCCGCTGTCAATTTTTATATTTCCATGAACTAAAGCTATATATTTTCTGGTAACCTTTCTTTTTTTAAACTGTTTAACTAAATCCATGTGTGCTTCATCATTCTTAGCGACAATCAAAGCCCCTGATGTGTCTTTATCGAGGCGATGAACAATACCAGCCCTAAACGATCCACCAACATTTGACAGGGTATCAAACCGAGCTAATAGAGCATTAACAAGTGTGCCCTTATAATGACCTGGTGCAGGATGAACAACCATCCCCCTTGGTTTATTTACAATAATTATATAATCATCTTCATATATAATATCAATAGGTATATTCTCGGCGATTACTTCTGGCTTTTTTTGAGTCGGAATTTCCAGTTCTATTACGGCTTCATTTAATGGTTTGTAATTGCTGCGTTTAACTACTTTGCCGTTAATCTTCACTTTACCTTCTTGTATCAGCTTCTGCATAAACGTTCTAGAATAATCAGAAAACCTTTTTGCAAGCAAAATATCAATCCGCATATCTTCTTCCTGCTTCGAAGTAATAAAACTTTTATATTGTATCATATTCATCACCTAAATAACTTTATCCGGCATTTAAAAATAAAACGTCATAAATTAAAAACGCCGCACCAATAACAATGGCTGTATCTGCAATGTTGAAAACCGGCCATATTCTGAAATCAAGAAAATCTATTACATAACCCAATCGAATTCTATCAATTAAATTACCTACTGCTCCTGCGATTTGTAATATAAGTGCAATTCTTAATATTTTCCTTTGTCTTGGTATAAATAGTAAAAATGTTAAAAGCCCGGCTATTATAATTATGCTTATTATAATAAAGAAATAAGTTTTATTCTTCAAGATACCAAAAGCAGCACCATAATTTGGAACATAGGTTAAATGAAATATATTGTCAATAATAGCAATGGTCTGGAATTCTATAAAATTCCTTTCTATTATTATTTTTGTAATTTGATCCACTAAAATAATACCAGCAATCACAATAAAAGCCGTCAAAGCAATATCACTCCGTTTTCTAACCATTCCAATACCCGTGGAAATCATTCTAGCATAATTATTTTTAATATTCAAGAAAAAAATCTCTATTCTAATATTTAGAGTATGTCTTTTTTCGTTAATTTCTCAACTTCTTCTACTACCCCTTGTCCCTCATCACTATCTATATAAACATCCTTATAAGACCGCAAACCACCTTCATCTTGAGGCGAATTAGCATTACCGTATCTAGCTACATCCTGCCAGGCATCCTCTCCATCATATCCGGTGTAATCTTCACCATTACGAAAACTTCTTCCAAAAGGCGGAGAAATTACTTTTTCTTCAATCGGTCTCTTAGAATTATAGGAGCTGCTTTCTACCTCTTCTTGACATTTAAGGCACAAAGTAGTATAAGGCACTGCCTCAAGTCTTTCTTCTTCAATAGCTTCTTCACAGTTCTCACAATATCCGTAGGAGCCTTTTTCAAGCTTATCAAGTGCATCTGTTACTTTTTGCAGCAGTATCCTTTGTCTATCCCTTAGTGCAATATCTTTACCCCTTTCAAATGTCTCTGACCCCAGGTCTGAAGAATGGTTGTCATAGCTTGAAAGCTCACCTGTAACATCTTTTAATGATTCTCTGAGCCCCAATTCCTCAATTCTTTTTATTTCTCGTTCAAATTCATCCTTTAGATCGTATAATCTATGTTTAATATCTTCTCTAAATTGCTCACTCAATAATATTCCCTCCTCTATTTAATATGTAGGCCCAATAAAACACCTAGTTTATAAACGAGTCTGTACAATCTTTACCAGTTCTGCAATAAAATCACCTAGTAGAGGAAGGTTTAGTACAACTAATTTTTGTAGAATATATATGGCAATTGCACCTAAAAGAGTAAATCCAATGGCAGTTCCTGTACCCCTTGCTATTCCTACAAGAAAATTTCTATATAAAATCTTCTTGGGATCTTCCATTAAATTTACATATTCGGCAATCCCCATTTTTTCTAGTTTTGAAGACAGCTCTTCAATTTTTACCAGGAGCCTTTTTTGCGTAAAATCTTCATTGCCCATCCAAGAATATTCCCTCCTAGTAATATGGTAACCAAATATAAAAAAAATATCTTTATTTAGTAATCCTTTTCTTGTGCTATTTCTTCTATCATAGACATTACAATTAGAAAGGAATTTCTACAGGCATCATGGACAAACGAATCATAATCAGTAGATGCCATATTGTTAGCATTATCAGAAATTGATCTTATTATAACAAAAGGAACATTATTTAGGTAACATGTCTGCGCTATTGCCCCTCCTTCCATTTCTACACAATCGCCATTAAACTCTTTGCGTAATCTTTCAGATGCTTCATCACTGGCTATAAATTGGTCTCCAGTAAGGATTCTGCCTACATGAACCTTATTATCGCTTAAAATTTTTTTGCTTGCATTTACAGCAGTTATAATAAGATCGTTGTCTGCTTTTATTTCCCTTATTTTTAATCTTGGAATATATCCTTTCGGATAACCATCTTCAGATACATCTATGTCATGTTGTATTACATCTTTAGAAATTACAGTATCTTTTACATTGAGGGCCCTATTTAGGGCACCTGCAACCCCTGTACAGATTACCTTTTCAACAGTAAAATCATCTATTAAAATTTGGGTCGTAACAGCTGCATTTACTTTACCTACACCACATTCCGTAAGGATTATATCTACCCCCATATATTCACCTTTATAAAAAGTCTTCCCGGCTTTAGTTTTTATTGCTTTTGCATTAATCTTATTTCTGATAAGTACGAGTTCTTCCTCCATAGCCCCTATAATCCCCAATTTCATTATTATTCTCCTTTACTTTTATATAGTAACAGCTGATTTTACCTTGACTGCGGAAATGCTACCCAATTTACCAGTCAAGGCACCTATTTCATCGGTTGTCCCATCAACTATAAGAGAAATAACTGATATGCCTTTTTCTTTATAGGGTATGCCCATTCTTCCAACTATTATATGGGCAAAATCTGAAAGAATTCCATTTACCTTCTTTGCACTTTCTTCCCTGTGGAAGATAACTATACCCACAACAGCAATCCTATTCTCCATTTTTTATTTCAGCCTCTTTTCTTTCATAATCTACATCATTTACCCATTCTCCTGAATTGATCATTTCAAGCTGAGCCTTTAAAAAAGTAGTGAAACGAGTTTTAAAGATGTTAAATTCTTTTATGGCTTCTTCATATTCACTATTTATTCGGATAACATTCAAGTTTGCTGATTGTATTATCTTTTTTGCTTGTTCTTCTGCTTCTTTTATTATTAATTCCTTTTCTTTTTCAGCGTTTTTTTTCACTTCTTCAGCGGTCTGTTGTGCAACAACTAATGTATCTTTAAGGGTTTCCTCCAAAATTTTATACTGATTCAACTTATCGTTTAAATCAGCTATTAAATCTTTCATCTCCATATTCTCTTTATAAAGACGTTCATAATACATCCTAACTTTTTCGATAAACTCATCTACTTCTTGCTCTACATAACCGCGAAAACCTTTATTGAATACTTTTTTTTGTATTTCGACAGGCGTCAACACTTCAGCCATATTTATATCCCTCCTCAATTATCACCATAGTAACATTATAATAATATTCCTTAACAACTTTAATAATACAATTGCAATTATCGGCGAAAAATCAACAGGCATATTCCTATATGCAGGTATAAGAACACTGATGCCATTCCTAATAGGAGCTAATATAGGTTCTGTAGCTTCATATATAAATCTTACTAACTGATTGTAAGGATCTGGCCTAATCCACGAAAGTAGAACTCTAATAATAATTAACAATAACAGCAAATCAAATATCAGATTTATTAATCTATATATTAACAACTGTATCACTCCTCACCTATTAATATACTATCCTTTAATGGTGAGATTATGTCTTCAATCCCTATATCACCTATCCCTCCAGAGATATCTACTCCTGCGGGAACCACTAAAAATATGCTATTCTCTATTTTTTTAATTGAACCATTTATTGCGTACACCAATCCGCTTAAAAAATCTATCATTCTAACAGCATCATTTATATCCATATTTTTTAGATTTATTATAACAGCACATGCTTTTTTCAGATTTTCTGAAATCTCAAGAACATCTTCATATTCTTCGGGTTCTATTACATTTATTTTAATATCGCTTCGTTTATTATGTATGTTTATTATCTTCCCTGTTCTTTGCGTCTTGCCGGGTTCTTTTCTATATTCTTCATATTCATCATCATATTGCATATCGTCAATTTCAATATTATCACTTAAACCCATAAAGCCAAATATCTTATCAAGAAAATTACCTTTCATCTTTTCTCCTCCTAGTTTATTATTCTCTCCCATCTTTTTACACCGGTTACTATAGCTTTATTCCCATTTTCGTAAAGAACCTCTATTTCCCTAAATTCCTTTCCCCTAGGGCCTTTTATCATGACCCCACATTTATTATTATCAGAAATAATTGCAGCTGTAGGAATAATAATCCCAAATTCATTATTTTTTTCTATCTTAATATGGATCTTTCTTTCCGATATCAGGTCTTTGAAATATTCATTGCCACTAATAATTAGCCTTCCATTATCTAATACTTCAAAAACCTCACATTTAACTATTTCATTACTGGGAAATCTTATCCATATTGGTTCTGTTTTTGAACTGTTAAAAAAATTTAAAGATGCATCAATTTCAACAATCATATACCATTTAAAATTGTCAACTATTTTAAAAACAGGCTCATCAACTTCCTTATGAAAGATTTTATAGTTAATTATACCATAATTAGAATTTTTTATGTCGACTTGAGCCAGTTCTTCTATATTAGCAATATTAAATATGTCCTCAAAATTGTCTATTTTATATGACACCACTCCTGAAAAAGGTGCTTTTAACTTTACACCTGCTTCATTAGTTTTTTCTATAAGAGCCTGTTTTTCTTTATTTAAATCGATTAAGGGTTCATAAAAATCTTTACGTATGTTTTCTTTTTTATCCAAGTAAGTTAGTATTTCTTTCTTGAAAGATATAGGCATCGATAAATTCCCATTAGTTATGGCATCTACAATCTGTTCTTTTTTTTGTTCTAATTTTGCTTCTGTTTCTATAGTCTTAAACTCCTCATTAGTTGGTTGTTTTGATTGATAAATACCCTCAAGTCTTTTAATTTCCCTATCGATTTCTTCTAGCCTTTTTTCTATATTTTCAATATCAATTGAAGAATCTTTAATTTCTGCTATCACATCTCCTTCCCTAACCCTTTCATTTTCAGGTACAAGAAAATTAACATTCCCTGTTATAGGCGCCTTTACCACCTGCTCCCTTCGTATAAGAATGCCACAACCTTCAACTGATGGTTTCAGATATCCATATTCAGCTGTATATATTTTTTCAGTGTTTTTAAAGATGTTCAATCCAATAAAAATTCCAAGTATAATTATAAAACCAATAGTTAGAACCCTGCCGATTTTTTTCCCTTTAGTGTTGGGGAACCTAACTATTTTCCTGTCTTTTCCTTCCATCATCTGTTCACTCCTAGTGTTTTATAATTCTTCAGAATTTGCCTTTTTCCTCCTGATTAATAATTTTACTTTTTAGGTCTTATACAGTAATTATTACGGATTCTATTTAATAAAATTTAAAAGATAATACTAAGGGGGATTTAAAATGTTTTCGCTAAATACAATATTGTTTTTTATCCTCGGGCTCCTTTTAATAGTAAAGGGAGCAGATATATTCGTAGAATCAGCAGTATGGATTGCTGAAATAGTTGGAATACCGAGTGCAATTATGGGAG
>DUOC01000041.1 GCA_012839065.1 Thermoanaerobacterales bacterium
AAAGCATTTACCATCTAGAGCAGTAAATGCCGATATATATATGATGTATGTTACCATAATAATCTTATTTGGAGAGTTCTATGATAGCTATCAGACTACAGAGGCTACAAGGGATTTTATTAAGATGGAGGATTGGCTAAACAGTGTAAATGATATGATACTATCATTAAAGGGTCATAATGAAGAAGAATTAATGGAGCTGGAGAAAAAGTACGAATACAATTGGATAGCTATAGTAGATAAATGGGATGCATTAGATGATATAAAAGAAAATGTTCAGCAAACTGCACGGACCATAAGCAGGATGAGCTTTATGAACATTGTAAAGCGATTTTTAGAGGAACAGGAGTTAATAGAGGAAATTGGAAATGATGAAATTCAATTAACGGAGAAAGCAAAAATCATTATCCAAAGATATTATATGGAATTAGAACACAATAGAGAAATATTAGAGTTCATATATTCCTTGGAAAAAGGGGATGGGGATATTGCCAGCCATATCAAAAATCAGATTGACTAACATAATATTTGAGAATGGAGCAAAAAGGTTTAATGATGAAATATTTGCGTTTGATGGGTATAATGGCGTTATATTATTGGAAAACGGCGGAGGGAAGACTGTATTTATTCAAACTGTCCTCCAAGCTATACTGCCCCATATCAATTTAGGTGAGAGAAGGATAAGAGACACCCTTTCTTTAGAGGGAGGGGCTAGCCATGTAGCTATTGAATGGATATTAAATGATAGACCCAGGAGATATGCCCTTACGGCGGTAACATTATTTTTAACACCTGAAGGATTAAAATCACTGCGATATGTATATGACTACTCATCAGGAGATGACCATTCTATAGAGAATATTCCCTTTGTTAAAAAAAACCAAGTAGGAGATACTAGGCCTGCTAGCAGGCAGGAAACACAAGAATACTATCAATATATGCAAAACAATAAGTTGAACGCTCATACTTTTGATACTATGAAAGATTTTCATCAGTATATTGAAGAGAATTTTCACATAGTACCTTCAGAATGGAAAAGTATTGCCCATATAAATGGAGCTGAAGGGGATGTTGAGAAATTCTTTGAAGGCTGCAAAACTACTTCTCAGCTGGTAGATCAACTGCTCATACCCACAGTGGAAGAAGCATTGATAGGTAATGGAACCAAGGATTTTGTTGAAATATTTGAAAGACAAAGAGAGCATTTTAAAAAACACAGAGAACTCAGGGGCAGAATAGAAGAATGTAAAAATATAGAACAAAAGATATCCCATTATGTAACTACCTATTCTAAATTGCATGAAGTAGAAGAGGGAATGTTCAATAAAAAAAGCGAGGCCAAGTCCATATATAATTTTTTAAAGGAGGAGCAAGAGAAGACTAAAAATGAAACAGCCCATATAGAAGAGCTGAAGGACCTTTTATTAAAGGAAATACATGAGCTTAACAGAAAAGAAGCTTCCTATGAGCTGGCAATACTTGAAAAGGAACTAAAAGAAGCAAAAGATGATTATGAAATTATTAAATTTGAATATACAGAAATAGAGGATAGACAGAAGACAAAAGAAAAAGACCTTCAAAATTTAGAAATTGCAGAGCTTAAAGCCAGTATAAAACAAAATGAAGAGATGCTCAACATGTTAAAAAAACAGTTAGAGGAATTAGATGAGGACCAAGATATAATAGATTTAAAGGACAGGCTAGAAGAAAACTCCAGTTTGCTAAAAGGTTATTTTGAAGCAGAAAAAGAAAAGTTAGAAAAACAGGAGAAATTTTTGGAAAGTCAGAGAGATAGATATGAAGAAGAATTGCAAAATACCTATATAAAGATAGATAATCTTCAAACTAAAAAACAAGATTTAATTGAGGAAAGAGCCGGATACAAAGGGGAAATTAGGGTTATAAATAGCAATATGCAAAGCATTATGAAGGAAATATTGGATAATCCCATTAATGAAACTGTAGAAGGGGAGTATCCCAAATGGAGAGAACGAATAGAGAGAATTGAAAGATCTAAAATTACATGTAAGGATCATCTAAATGAACTGGAAAGAAGAAAAAAGCTGCTTTCTACAGAAATACTTAATATCCAAGGCAAAATTCAAGAACTTATTAAGGATACTGCCGTTAAGGGAAAGGATTTAGAGTTAATAAATCAGGAGCACAATAAAGTATTGGCCATAGTTAAAGAATTGAGATTGGAATGGCATTATTTGGATTTAATATATTTAAAGCAGCAATCCATAATCCAATATATTGAGGAAAGACTGGAAAAAACTAGAAATGAAAAAGAAAGTCTTTTAGAGCAGGAAAGATTGTCTTATAGATTATTGGACTTCTATGGAGACAATGAATATTTTTCTGGGGAACCCGTTCTTGAGGAATGGCTGGAGAGTTGGAAAAATCAATTTCATCTTTTGGAGACCGGCACCAGATATATAGAAAAAGCAGCAGTAGATCTCAATAAAAGTGTAGAA
>DUOC01000042.1 GCA_012839065.1 Thermoanaerobacterales bacterium
CATTTGCCCTATCTTTACCTAAATCCTCACCTAAATCACCTGTTAATACCAGCTCTTCATTTGCAATTTTTTTGGCATCATAGGAAAGCTCCTTGCCAGTAGCTTTTTCAAAAGCCTTCATTATTCCAGTAAGAGCAGTTGTACCGGTTACATCAAAGGGAGCAGCTGCTATAACTGCAGCATCCTCAATCCCGGCAGTAATCATAGCATCTGCATACATTTCTTCGGTAACCCATGTTATATTATTGGTGCTTACCTTGATCCCTGAGTCTTTAGGAGCAGACCTTACATATGCACAAGATATGGATTTAGTACCTATCTGCTGTTCTGATGCTACATCTTTTAGATATTCTCTCACTTCAGCATTAGTCACTGTCAGCACCGTTACATCATCTGTCACGCCAAAAAAATCAAGCATCTGTTTTTGCTGTGCTTGGGTCAAATCAGCTCCCATACTGACTACTTCAATTGGGCTTGCTGTCACAGGAGATACTGCAGTAAGCATAAGACACATCAGAATAAGTATTGCTAATTCCTTTTTCATAAGAAACCAAACCTCCGATTAATAAAACTTTTATTGTACTATATATTATATATAAGTTTACAATAAAGTAAAAATCTTAAATCTCCTCAATGCCTTTTCAACAAATTCTCTTGTTTGAATCCGAGAGTTTTAGCCGCGATTTTGTTGGGAACTGCAGATAGATATTTATTGTAATTATTTATATCATTATTATAATTCCGGAATGCATAATCCAGCCTATTCTCCAGCTCATTTATTTGATTTTGCAGCCTTATAAAGTCTTCATCCAGTTTTATTTCAGGATGTGTTTTGGCTATATTATATGATTCGTGTAAAAGCCTATCCATCTCTATAATGAATATTTCGTCTAAATCAGTTAGTGTTAAAATATCTATATCAGAAATTCGGTATGATCGTTCATAATCACAACACCTATAACCAGAAACAGTTTGAGAAAGGTTCATTATTAGATTTGATTTCTTCTGTAGGAGTTCACTAATCTGTTGACAGTTATTTTCCATACTGGTTTTATAATTTATCACTTTATTATAAAAACATATGAACCACCCGGAAGCTGCAATAATAGCAATAAATAAAATCCCGGCGATGATATGGAGCATATTGTTACCTCCTCAAATTATTAGATTTGTTTCTGTGATTAATATACGCCTACTAGACTCATTTATAAACACACAAAAAGGGTGGTTTTTATCATAATAAACCCACCCCAATAGGGTAGTTATACTTTTGTTATACATTGCCCCCGAGAAATTTATGATTCTTTAGATTTGTTATCCTCCACAAACATTTTTATCAGTTCCATTTTACTGTTAACATTAAGCTTCTGATATATGTTTTTTATATGGTACTTCATCGTGTTCTCGCTTATAAATAAGTTTTCAGCTATAGCTTTATATGTATAACCTTTCCGAAGTAGTTCAACTATAGAAATTTCTCTTTCAGTCAATTGTTTATACAAACGATGATCAGGTAAAACTTTATCCTGTTTATTACCTTCTACATTAGCAAATTTAACAAGAAAGGCATGTTTTTTAAGCAATTTTGTAAGCAGTGCATTAAGTACAGGCAGCATGATAATTACAGAAAAAATAATTATTAATGCAAGAATCGATCCTCCATAATTAGCATTTATATCAGGGATTACAGTAGTTGCTATAATTTCCCCTATCAGTATACCTAATACATTCATTGAAAGACCTATCCCCAATATTTTAGCAGGATTACCCACATAATCAAGCAAAGCCCCTATAATACTCCACCAAAACAAGTCACACACTCCGAAAGCCCCTAGCATTAAAGTGTCAATTATCAAATAACTAACAACTGATCTGTCGAGAAGCATAAACAGAATATACGAAAAACCTATCATAGTCAAGGCAACATAAAGTAAAAATGCGCTATCTATTCTTATTGTCTGGTTTCTAATGATCACAAGTGCAAGAATATATGGCACTGCCCAATAAAAACTTACAAGCAGTTCGTGGTGAGCAAAAGCAGGATTCACTACCTGATACATCAATCCGGAATTAATTGTAATTACTAAAATAAACAAACACAAAAATATAAAGGGTTTTAAAATTGTGCATATATTTGAGAATTGTGTATCAGTGTAAATTTTTTTAGAGTTATCCTGAATTGGAACTGATTCTAACTTGAATACTGTTATAAGTGCCCCAAACAGCAAAATAATAGTTATTGTAAGTCCAATAAATGGCGATATATTTATAGCTACCGCATTCGTAAAAATCATTATTATATTGGAATAAATAAGAACATCTGCTGCTGTTTTTATTCGCTGATCCGGTTCGGAATAGGTCTTAAAATAGAAGCCCCAACTGGCAACAAAAAGCCCTGCAAAAAAAGATACAGAAATAATAGAAATACCCCAAAGTATGGAAAAAGGAAGAAAAAAAATAAGACTACCTGATATACAGACAATTGTAGAGGTAATCATTGTCACTTTAGCCGAAATCTGCCTTCTTATTAAAAAGCCGCTAACAAACAATCCTATAAAATGTGCAAATACTGCAATTGTATTATAAATTGTGCCGCTTATTTGAGTGTTTGATATAATTGTATATAAAACCTGCCCCTCAAAAGGTATGGTTAGCAGCCAACCGGAAAATAAAGAAAAACATATGATTGATAGTTTCCTTTGATCTGCTTGAAGTTTTTCTATTAAAAGATTCAACTTATAAACCCCCGAAATTTAGATTTTTTTATCCTGATTATTCCCATTTAAAAACACGTCTTTCTAAATTTCTATAACCTTTATAAGAGTTTATATTATGACTAATTCTGTAGCCAGCGAATAAAACCTCTTTTGAATAATAAAAAATCCAACCTTTAAATTGGATTTCAGTCTGCATTATAATTTAAAAAGTGGCAGATAATCTGCCACTTTTTACTTAAACATTGATTTTAGAATGGTCCAAAGTTTATAGCAACTGAAATAATTATAAATATGGCTTGCAATACTAACATCATCAAAAATAGCGGGGTTATAAATTTATACCATTTTTCTATCGGTAATCCCATTAGCCCGCATTCTGTTGCAACAGCCGTAGGCCAGAACATATTTGAAAAACCGTCACCAAATTGGAATGCAAGGACTGCAGTCTGCCTCGTAACCCCTAACATATCTGCAAGCGGTGTCATAATAGGCATTGAAGTTGCTGCCTGCCCGCTTCCTGACGGTATAAAAAAGTTTGTTAGGTTCTGTACTATCAACATTAATAAAGCTGATACATATTTTGAAGAAGATGAAACTGCTGTTGAGAGCGCATATACTACTGTGTCTATTATACAACCGTTTTCCATAACAATAAGGATAGCCCGTGCCAGCCCTACTACCACTGCACCAAATACCGCTTCTGACACGGCTTCAACAAATGTCGAAGCTATTTCACTCATTGTAAGTTTGCCAATTAACCCGACAATAATCATCATGATAATAAACAGACCTGCTAATTCATTTATATACCAGCCAAATTTTATAGTTCCTACAATAATTAATACTATTGTAACAAGGAATAAGAGCATACTTAATTTATGTCTAACTGTAAAAGGTGTATTTATCAGATCTTCTCTGCTCCTACCCTGAGCTACAGCAAAGTGAACATCTTTTACATAGCTTGCATCCGGGTTTGATTTTACCATAGCCGCGTATCTCATAACATACCAAATTGCTAAACTTTGAAATGCAATAAAAACAATCACTCGGAATTGCCATCCGGAAAAAAGCGGTAATTCAGCAATGCCTTGAGCTACTCCTATAGTAAATGGATTGAATGTAGCTGCAGCAAAACCAGTAGCAACTCCTACTACTACAATTGCTCCGCCGACTAAACCATCGTACCCCATAGCCATAGCAATTCCTATGAAAGCAGGGAGCAATCCATAAGTTTCTTCGTACATGCCAAATGTTGTGCCACAAATACCAAATACAAGCATAAATACCGGGATCAAATATTTTTCTCTTCCACCCATCGTTCTTAAAAGGGCACCTACTGCCCCATCAAAAGCACCCGTCTTTATCTGCATATATACGAAACCATAAGCAAATAAAATAAAGAAAATAATATCTGCACTATCAATCATACCTTCTTGGATAGCAACAAACATATTGAACGGACTGACCGGTGATTGATCTACACTATGGTATGTGCCTTGTACTACTATGGTTCTTTCTGTAACCGGGTCTTCTATTCTATCAAATTCTCCCGCAGGAACCACATAAGTCATAATCGTGGCAACAACGATTATGATTCCGATAATGATATAAGTATGAGGAATCTCAAAAGCAAACTTGCCCTTTTTTTCTGTTTGTTCCATTCCTTTCACTCCTCATTAATAATATCGGATTTATTCTTTAGCATTTTTTTGACTTTTATGTTTGCCCCCTTTCATATAACTGTCATTCAAAAACATCGGTATGTCAAGAGATCGCCTTTACCATTAATCACCCCCTTCCCGCTTATACTGACCCCTATTTAAAAGATGCTGTATTTAACACAATCCTTGCAAGGGTATGAGCATATATCTTCGTCGACTTTATTAAGGAATCTATATTTATTCTCTCGTCTTTTTCATGACAGAAATCCTCTTCACCAGGGAAGATCGGTCCAAAACACAAAATGTTTGGCATAGCTTTCGCATAGGAAGTTCCGTGTGCTAAGATGAATTCATTTTTTAAACCGCTTACTTCTTCATAGGAGTCAGCCATTGCTTTAACAAATGGTCTTTCTTTACTGATAAATATAGGCCCCATATAATCACGATATATATAACTGTAATTATAGTCTTTTGCTGCATCACTAAAAGCCCTATCCAAATCCTCTTTTTCTGTCCCGTATGCAGTCCTCAAATTTAAATTCAGCTCAAACTTTCCATCTTCAGTCTTCAGAAGAGTTGGACTGATGACCGTTCTTGATACATATTCACCTTTAAAATATTCGCTTTCATTATATAATCCTAGTTTTTTACCATTAAAATCATTATAAAAATTATCTACGATAAATTTGACCAGTCTATCTGCCCCATTGGGAACTAAAGAAAGCGATTCCAAAAATCTGCATAATGTCGCCAGGGCATTTATCCCTTTTTCAGGATATGCGGAATGAGCCGAAAGCCCTTCTGCAGCTACAGCCCCTAAACCATCTTGTGTAACAGAAAAAGATATTTTCTCATCAGGGTTATCTGTTATATATTGTTTAACTTTTTCCTCCAATAGATTTAGGTCCCCACTAATAAATGCTTCTGCTCTAGAGGGAATAGAGTTTACGCTTTTACCGCCTTCTATTGAAACTATCTTATATAATCCTTCTGATCCTGCTTCTGATTGTTTAAAGGTAACAATCACATCTACATAGCCTTTTTCTCTGTTTTCTATGGGAAACTCCCCATCAGGTGTAAATCCGTAGTCAGGCAGCTTATAATTCTTAACATATTCCTTCATATCTGTCCACTCTACTTCTTCTTGAGTACCAATGATCAATTGAATCTTTTTATATATAGGCAAATTCAACTCTTTAATACTTCTCATAGCATGTAAGCAGGTTACTAAAGGCCCCTTATCATCTACAGCTCCCCTACCCCAAATTTGATTTTCAAATACGACTCCATTGAAAGGACCAAATTTCCATGTTCCTTCTGCGTCCACAACATCAATATGTGCAAGCATTCCTACAGTCTCATCTCCTTGTCCGAACTCTATTAAGCCAACTTGTCCATCTAATACTTCATAGGAATTAAACCCGTATTCTTTCCCCTTCTGGAGAATCAAGCTCATAGCTTCATTGATTTTGCTCTTATCAGTAGAAACACTGGGAATATTAATTAGGTCAATAGTATCTTTTATAATTTTGTCTGCATTGTTTGAAATGAAATCGTCGATCTTGTTAAAAACTGTTTCGTTAGGATGTAGACTCATAAAATTACCTCCTGATACATTGTAATTTTTTATCTGCTCGTTTATAAACTTTAAAATTGCGCTTGTTCATACTTTATTTAACTAAAATTATATTACAAATAAAAAAATTATCAATATAGTAAATGTATAATTGATTGTAATAGCCCGATATCTAGTTTTTGAGGTGCTGCCTAAACATATCAAGGTTCGCAAGGAATCTCAACATAAAAAGAGACCCCCACTTGTTCATTCTCACACCATATTTTCCCCTTGTGTAGAGAAACGATACGATTGACGATAGCTAGCCCAAGACCGGATTCCCCTTTATATCCCTTGTTATATTTTCTAAAAAGCATATCTATGATTGCCGGTTCAATATTAGGACCATCGTTATAGATATGGAGAAGTGCTGAAGTTTTATTATCAAGCTTTTGTTGTACAAGAGTTATATCAATTCGGCTGTGAGCATAGCGTATTTGATTGTCTAATAGATTTTCAAGGACTATTCGCCACTGGTCTATATCTCCATTAATCTTTACCTGTGAAATTTTTAGAGACCAGTCTAGTTCTTTTCGGTGCCAGCGAAGTCTTTCTACCACGTCTTTTATTAGTTTATCCATATCTATAATTTCCCTAGTGGGCTTATGAGTAGCCAAATAGTCAAGTTTGGTCAAATAGAGTAAGTTATTGATAAGTTTTTGTAAACGCGCTGATTCTTCTTCAATAACTTGTAAAGTGTTGAGAAGGTTGCCTTTGGGAAATATACCGTCTTTAATGGCTTGGGTATAGCTTTGTATTACCATAACAGGAGTTTTCAGTTCATGGGATATGTTTTGCAAAAATGATTGTTGAGCTTCATCTTGGAGGATTAATTGTTGTCTGAGTTTTTCCACAGATGTTCCCAACCGGCCTATTTCATCTTTTCGCTGCAGTTCTATTGGTTCTTGCCAATCACGATTGGTAAGTTTCCCTACACGTTTTTCCAAGGTTACAAGTGGTTCAGTGAGATATCTTGCTAACCCCAAAGAAGGTACCCAACTGAGTATAAATACTGAAGCCATTATTGTAGCCAGTTTCTTAAAAAGGGTATTCACCAAATCTTCTCGATAAGAATCCCACATATAAGAAACTAAAAATACTTCCTTACCTAATACTTCACCTTCAGTTGCGACATAAAACATTTTTTGGTCAGTAATTTGTCCGCTATATCGACAGCTGTCAGCAGTTTGATCTTTTATTTCTTGTAGTATCTTATCAAGTAACTCTGCTGGTGGCAAAAAGGCTGGATGCTTCACCTTCTTATCCGTATCGGGTATAAGACTATCAAATACTTCTGACGGTGGTAGTGGTGTAGGAAAACCGGGAGAAATGATGGACTGGTTTTCTTTTAGAACCATAAAATGATTAACAGTACGGATATCCTGTGGTGGCCTTCGTTCCATGATTTTACCGGATTCCCAAGCTTCCTTTGTAAGTTCATCATTGAAACGATCAAACATCATCACTTGAGCGCTTTCAATAGTCGCGTAAATCTCTTTGGTAAAGAAGTCCCGCAAGATCCAGGGCAATAGTATAGATAATAATATGGAGATGCATAGGATAATTATGGCAAATACTAGCCAAATTTGTAAGGATAATGGAAGATTTTTCATTGCTTCACCATCCTATAACCATAGCCATATATGGTTTCAATTCGAAGATCCGGCATTTTTTTTCTGATCCGTCTAACCAAATCATCGACAACGCGATCGGTTCCGAAGTAATCGGTTCCCCAAACATTTGTCAGTATTTGCTCTCTTGATAGGGCTAATCCTTGATTCTTCACAAAGTAAAATAAAAGATCAAATTCCTTGGAGGTAAGCTCGATTTCTTCATCATTCAATTTCACGGTCCTACATGCCTCGTTAATGATATATGGTGAAATTTCATGTATTTGAAGACTGGATCTGTATACGTGCTCTAATAGGTTGCGGCTTCGAATGACCAACTCACGAGGGAGAAAAGGCTTGGCCAAATAATCGTCACTTCCCAGCTCCAAACCAACAACTCTGTCTATATCTGCATCCCTTGCGGAAATAAAAATTATAGGCACATGTGGCGAAGCTGCTTTTATTTCCTGTAAAAGGTGATAGCCGTCTATATCAGGCAGCATTATGTCTAATATCCATAAATCAGGGGGATTGTTGATACTCTGTTTTGCTTCCTGCCCAGTTAAAAATGAGGAAACTTGCCAGCCTTCATTTTGTAGATAAGAAGTTAAAACTAAATTTAAGTTGCTGTCGTCCTCTACTAAATAGATACGATAAGACATGGGTTTCACCACCTTACATATAAATTATAACAAAAAGGACGTGTTATTTCATCACGCCCTTTTATTCATATCTCAACGCATCAATAGGCCTTAAATTGCTGGCCTTATTTGCAGGATATAATCCAAAGAACACTCCTACCAGCAAGGAAAAACCAAAAGCAATCATAGCCACAGAATAAGTAGTTTTTACATTCATGCCCATGAGATGAACTATCCCTCGGCTTAACAAAAAACCTGTAATTATTCCGATGGTTCCACCAATTCCACTGATTACAAGAGACTCTATTAGGAACTGACTCATTACATCTCTCTTCCTTGCCCCGAGAGCCTTTCTTATACCTATCTCACGTGTGCGCTCGGTGACTGATACCAGCATGATATTCATGATTCCTATTCCGCCAACTAGAAGAGATATAGCAGCAATTCCTCCAAGCATCAGGGTAAGTGTATCAGAGGTTTGGTTTATAGTATCCAGCATCTGAGTTTGATCAAAGATCCTAAAACTTTCAAAATTGCTGTTGGGGGTTGTTTTGAATATTCTAGAAAGTTTTGAAGATATCTCGTCAGTCGCCTGATTAACCGAATCTTGGGAAGCAGCCTGAACATATATTACTCTAACACCCCGAGTCTGCAATATTCTTTCGGCTACAGTAATAGGAATAAATATTTCTTCGTCATTAGATCCCATCATGGAACTTGAAGATTCGAGAATCCCTATAACTCCAAAAGTTTGCCCTGTCATTTTTATTTCTTGACCTATAGGATCGACAAAGCCAAATAAATCTTCAGCTATTTGAGCACCTAAAACGGCTACTTTTTGACGCATATTTACATCGGTTACAGTGAGAAATCTGCCCTTTGATAGTTTGATATTCCTGACAGTTAAATAATCGCTATTTGTTCCTTGAACCTGTACATTGCTATTTTTATTAGCGTGCTTCACAGTGATATTTCCAGTAATTACTGGGGCTACCCCGCTGATATAAGGGCTGTTTGAAAATTCCATAGCCTGGTTATAACTTAGGGTAGCATTTGCCCCTCTACCCATTATATTTATAGTAAGCAGGTTTGATCCAAGGCTTTGAATTTGTTCGGTTACTTGAGATGTTGCCCCTTGCCCGATTGAAACAAGAGCGATAACTGAAGTTACTCCAATAATTATCCCAAGCATTGTCAGAAATGAGCGGAGCTTATTATCCAAAATACCCCTAAAGGCTATTTTTATGGTCTGAAGTATATCCATTTATCTAGCCACCTTTTCATCTTTAACTATCTTACCGTCTTGGATGTGTACATTTCGATCAGCCTGATTTGCAACATCTATATCATGGGTTATTAAAATGATAGTTTTGCCACCCTGATTTAATTCCTTTAGTATTTCCATTATTTCACGACCTGACCTAGTATCTAAATTCCCTGTAGGTTCATCGGCTAGAATAATCGGAGGATCTGTTGATAATGCCCGGGCTATAGCTACCCTTTGCTGCTGACCCCCTGATAATTCAGAGGGACGATGATTTATTCTATCTCCTAATCCTACAGAATTCAACATTTCTACAGCCCTATTCCTACGGGATAAACCTTTCTTTCCTGCATAAATAAGAGGTAATTCTACATTTTCCAAGGCAGTTAATTTAGGAAGTAAATTAAAATTTTTAAAGACAAATC
>DUOC01000043.1 GCA_012839065.1 Thermoanaerobacterales bacterium
CGATCAGATTGTATAGAATGATGTCCTTACGACTTTACAGTACAGGTTCACACACACAAGCACAGGAGGAAGATTTCAACGATTAGCTTGTAAGCTCAACCAGTAACATTAGCGGAACAGCAATAATGTCAAAGCAGGGATACCCACAAGTTGCCTCCATCAAACTATGTGCTATTACTTCCTTATTTCTGTAATATGCTATATGATTACTAATGATAGTCGCACCTGTTAAAATAGGCACCACTTTACCAACAGGCGGCTAGAGGCTACCTTTACTTTTGACGGTGAAAATTGCTGCACATAATTCATAATATATTCAACAAGTCCTCCTGTAGTTATCGACAACCATATGGGAATCCATGTTTGCTTGCTTAATAGGCATTGTTCCCGTCATCTTCATCTCAAAAGTTTAATACATCGAGATCATTATTTAATTTTATTGAGGTGTTAAAAGTTGACAGTAAAATGTGACGAAGTAATTCAATATATCAAAAAATTTAGCCTTAAAGGTCAGAATATAAGCCTTCATGAAGATATTTCTAAAACAAAATTAGATCATATTTTAATTGATGGGAAAAGATATACTCAATTTATAAATGAGTTTTGGTCATCAAAACAAAGACAGGGTTCTTCTATACATGAGATATCTTATAGGGCTTGCTTTAAACCTGGGCTGCCAAATTTTTTTATCGAACTGCTTACAGAAGAAGGGGATACTGTATATGATCCTTTTTCAGGCAGGGGAACAACGGCTGTGGAAGCTGGGCTCTTGGGTAGAAATATTATCTCCAATGATATTAACCCATTAAGTAAAATATTGACTAAACCACGGTTTTTTATACCGAAATTTAAAGATGTAAAAGAGAGATTGTGCCAGATACATTTAGATACAAAAATCAAAGCAGATTTAGATCTTTCGATGTTTTATCATCCTAAAACTGAAGGCGAACTAGTTTCACTTAGACATTATTTAAATGAGAGGCAAAATAACAATGAAGAAGATAATTTAGATGCTTGGATTAGAATGGTTGCCACGACCAGGCTTGCAGGGCATTCTAAAGGATTTTTCTCAGTGTATACACTGCCTCCAAACCAGGCAGTTAGTCAAGAACGGCAGATTAAAATAAACTGTGAGCGGAATCAAAAACCTGAATACCGTGATATTAGAAAATTAATTTTAAGGAAGTCCAGGAGCCTTATTAGAAATGTTAAAGATCAGGAGATTGAGAATCTTTATAATGCAGGGATAAAAGGTGTATTTATGGATGCTGACGCAAGGGAAACTTATTTCATAGAAGACGAAACAGTAGATCTTACTGTTACATCACCGCCATTTTTAGATGTGGTTCAGTATCATAAAGATAATTGGCTTAGATGTTGGTTTAACGCGATTAATTCTGAACAAGTGTCTAAAAAGATAACCATGTCGAGGACTGTTGAAGATTGGTGTGCAGTAATGCAAGATGTTTTTTATGAACTTTACCGCATTACAAAAAAAGACGGCTGGGTGGCATTTGAAGTAGGTGAAGTCAGAGGCGGAAAAATCAAACTAGATGAATATGTGGTGCCTTTAGGTATAAATGCAGGATTTTCTTGTGTGGGTATACTTATAAATTCACAAGAATTCACAAAAACATCTAATATTTGGGGCGTAAAAAACAACAATTACGGGACTAATACAAACAGAGTAGTGCTTTTTGTAAAAGGTGGCGGAGGGGGAATTAGCTGAATTAGCAAAATTTATATGTCAATAATCTTTAAAAGTGTCACCTAAAAAGCATGGTTTTTATTCAGTGAAAATGTCACCTCTTAAGCCACAAAAAATATTTACATTAGACTATATTCTTTTATGGATTTATTTATTAACA
>DUOC01000005.1 GCA_012839065.1 Thermoanaerobacterales bacterium
GGATCTTACGAAAAAATAATACATTTAAAATATTACGGCCCGGGCTTAACCGGGTCTTAATATATTAAGGCTGAAACTAACACGTAATATTTATAAAAATATACGAAATAAACAAGCAGGGAGGAATCCTAATGAATCACAAAACTAACTACAAAAAATTATTAGAGATTTTTATATCATTTTTTAAAATCGGTAGTTTTACCTTCGGCGGTGGATTTGCAATGATCCCTCTAATCGGAAAAGAAGTTACAGAAAAAAAAGGATGGGTGAAAGAAGAAGAGATTGTTGATATCTTTGCAGTATCACAATCCATACCCGGTGCAGTTGCCATTAACTCCGCAACATTAATTGGTTATAAAATGGAAGGAAGGAAAGGTGCATACGCTGCAATATTAGGAGTAATATTACCTTCGTTCCTCATTATCTTAATTATTGCAACATTTTTTTCTAAATTTCAAGACAACCCCATCATTCAAGCTGCTTTTAAAGGGATTCGCCCTACTGTTGTAGCACTTATTTCCACAGCCGCAGTTAAAATTGGAAAAGCCTCAATAAAGGATAATCTATGTGCAATAATCGCAGTTATAGCTTTTATGCTAGTTATGATATTTGATGTTCATGCAATATTTATTATTATAGGCGGAGCAGCTGTCGGCCTACTTGTATATAAATTATTTCCAGATAATATTAATGTTGAAAATGGAGGGCAAAAATGATCTATCTTAAACTTTTATTCTCTTTTTTTAAAGTGGGATTATTTAGTTTCGGAGGAGGATATGCAATGATTCCTCTGATACAGAAGGAAATAGAAAACCATAGTTGGATAACATCCTCTGAGTTTGTGGATATTATAGCTATAGCAGAAATGACGCCCGGTCCTATTGCAGTAAATTCGGCTACCTTTGTCGGGTATAAAACTGCCGGTATTTTGGGCAGCATTTCAGCTACAACAGGTGTTGCTCTCCCTTCTTTAATAATTGCAATATTTATATCAAAATTCTTTTTTAAATATCAGAAGCATCCTTTAAATGCTTATATTTTTTATGGTATAAGACCGGTAATCGCTGCACTTATTATGACAGCTGCAGTATTTGTAGCAGAAACCTCTGTTTTTACTCATAGGTTATCTATAGAATCACTTAAGCTGCTGACTCAAGCCCCTCTCAAGCTAATTGATGTACCAAGTGTTATTATACTAGCAGCAGCCTTTATTGCACTGATAAAATTTAAAGTTCATCCTATACTTGTAATCCTCGGATCAGCTATTCTTGGAGTAATATTATTTGGTATTGTATAACTGCATTTGACCAAAACTTACGAATAAAAGCGGTCTTGTTTAATGGGATCGCTTACTGTCATCTTTAACTCAGTTTCTATATTAGGATCATATAAATTACATATGAAATTTTAATGAATAAATTTAATATGACATTATCATAGAATAACTACACAAAAGTCAGGAATATATCTTGACTTTTTTTTATTTATATATTATATTGAGCATAGTGTATTAGTTCTAATAGTACACATAGTACGCTTGGAGGTGATTGTTTGCTAAACATTGATACTGCAAGTAGCACCCCTATATATGAACAAATTGTTGACGGAGTAAAAGAAGGAATTTTAAAGGGCATAATAGAGCCCGGAGAAAAAATACCGTCAGTTAGGGAGCTTGCAAAGATGCTGACCTTAAATCCTAATACAGTACAAAAGGCTTATCGAGAGCTAGAAAGGCAAAGGATAACAGTAACTGTTAGTGGTAAAGGAACTTTTATTTCTCAAGAATATAAGCCGAGAAAGGATGAAGAAAAGCTCATGAAACTAAAGGATTTATTTAAAAAAGGTATTATTGAAGCATATTATATGGGTTTGAATAAGGATGATATTAATGAAATAATTAACAGTTTAATGGATGAAATTGAGGGGGGTGGATGGGAGTGATTAGGGCTAAAAATATCGATAAATTTTTAGGTGGAGTTAAAATATTAGATAATGTAAACCTAAACGTAAAACAAGGTTCTATTTATGGTCTTATCGGACCAAATGCAGCAGGGAAAACCACTTTAATTAAAACTCTGGTGGATATTTATAAGCCTGATGCCGGTGAAGTATTGATTGATAAGGAACCTATTTCAGATAATAAGAGAATAAAATCTAGACTTGGGTATGTATCGGATTTTCAATATCTTTACCCTACTTTTAAGGTAAAGGAGATAGTTGAGTTTTATAAGGGAGCTTATCTGTTATGGAATGATGAAAGATACAGCCAGCTGAAAAAGCTGTTTAAGTTAGATGAAAATAAAAAAATTAAATATCTGTCTAAAGGTATGAAAACTCAACTTGCAATACTTTTGAACTTATCTATTATGCCAAATGTGCTTATACTAGATGAACCTACATCGGGTTTAGACCCTGTTATTAAAAAAAAGGTTTTAAATTTAATAGTTGATGAAGTGAGCACAAATGAAACCACGGTTTTGATTTCTAGTCACAATCTAGGTGAACTGGAACAAATTTGTGACCACATAGGCATTATCCATGAAGGCAGGGTTTTGTTGGAGGAAAGTGTTGATAATTTAAAGAGCAGTGTGAGAAAAATCCAAGTGGCCTTTAAGGTTGAGATTCCGGAAGAGATAAAGTCAAATGAACATATTTTGAAAATAGAAAGTGTAGGCAAGATACATCAGATAATAGTTCGGGACAATTTAGATGATGTAATCGAAAACATCAAAAAATATAATCCTATTTTGCTTGAAACCATTGATATGTCATTAGAGGAAATATTTATACATAAGATGGGAGGGGAAGGTTATGTGTTTGAAGATATTGCCCTTTAATAAGACATTACTTAAAAAAGATTGGAAAATGACTAAGTGGGTAGCTTGGCTTGTGGCAATTGTTTTGTTTTTCGCCGTGACATTAGGTGTGATAAATACTTACAATAATTATCAGCGGACATTAAAAGAAACAGAAGAACACCCGGAGCATTATAGAAAGCGTGTTGTAGATATAGATGAAGACAGGGAATACTATGAAGATTTTGATATAGAAGAATACAAGATTTCGTTAATAGATGCTCTTGATGACGGATTTAAGCGATTGAGCGGCACTGAAGTGTTTTTAATAGTTTTTGTCCCTATTGCAGTTGCGACTTTATTATTTGGTGAGGAAAAGAGGAGAAAGACCTTTGAAGTGCTTTCAACTATGCCATTTACCAGGTTTGAGATATTTTTTAACAAGGTGATAATAGCTTTTGTGAATGTTTTTGTGCCTTTTTTAATAAATGCTTTAATAATGATAGTAGCACTAGGGTTTTCCAAAGGCTTAAGGGAATTTTATTCAACAGGTTTAGTAATGTATTGGCTTGGGACAAATTCCTTTAGATTGTTTGTAATGCTAAGTTTTTCACTGCTTTTTGCCACTTTAACAGGCACCTCTATATCTCAAGCGGTTTTAACTCTGATTTTTTTCATATTTCCTATTGGTTTTACCTTACTTTTAGGTATGAATATGTCGGTATGGGGATATGGCGTTTATGTGATAGAGGAATTTTTAGATAAATTCGGATCCTATACTTTACCAGCTGTATTAGATAGGATGGAGTATATACCAATAGCCTATCATATTATATGTGGAATAATTATGCTCATAGGTGCTAAATTATTGTTTGATAGAAACAAATTGGAAAGAAGTGGGGAGACACTGGAATTTGAATCTATTGAAACGTTTTTTAAGGTGGGAGTAGCGGTGTGCACTTCTCTGTTGACAGGAGTTTTGTTTACAGGTTTTGGAGAAGGAATTATGTATTCATCTGGCAATACATATACAATATTAGGATATATTATAGGGATAGCATTAGGCTGGCTTGCGGCAAGTTATAGTATAAAGCTTAATAGAGCCAAGGGATAAGTATAATAGCAGGATGAAATTCATCCTGCTATTTTTTTCACATAATTTACTTACACATAAATATGATTTCGGTGAAGATAAAGGCAACTCTCCCGAAATCAAAATCTGTTATTCTAAAGATTGGCTTTAGCACTAAAATCAAATACATAATCAGTATGGAATTTATATCCATTTACATAGAACATATATTCGGTTAGAATAGAATTAGAATATATATTTATGGAGGTACTTATTATGGGTAAATCACCTGACAGGATTATCTTTCATATAGATGTGAATTCTGCATACCTTTCATGGGAAGCTGTTCACAGGCTTCAACACGGTTCAGAATTGGATATACGTAAAATACCATCTGTAATCGGTGGAGACCCTGTAGAAAGGCGTGGAATAGTCCTCGCAAAATCAATACCAGCAAAAAAATATAATATCAAAACAGGAGAAACCTTATATTCTGCGATGCAGAAATGTCCAAAATTAGCTGTTTTCCCACCTAGATATGATCTTTATGTAAGATGCAGCACGGCAATGCATAAGATTCTAAAAGAATATTCACCTAAAATTCAAAGATTTTCTATAGACGAATTTTTTATAGACTATACAAACATGGAAAAGCATTTCGGAAATCCAATAGAAGGAGCAAACATTATTAAAAACAGAATTCACAAAGAGCTGGGCTTTACTGTAAATATAGGCATTTCGTCTAATAAACTCTTATCTAAAATGGCATCAGATTTCTCAAAACCGAATAAAGTTCACACCTTGTTTCCAAATCAAATACCGGATAAGTTATGGCCCCTCCCCGTAGAAGATCTGTTTATGGTTGGAAAAGCAACAGCTCAAAAACTTCATAAAATAGGTATTAACACTATAGGTGACCTGGCTAAATACAACCCTAAATCACTAGAAAAACATCTAAAGTCCCATGGAATCTTAATATGGAATTTCGCAAACGGTATTGAAGACTCACCTGTATTAGACAGCCCATCTAATATAAAAAGTATCGGTAATTCTTCAACTATCCCTTTTGATGTAGAAGATAAAAATACCGCTCATATGATTTTGCTTGCGTTGGTAGAAACAGTTTGTATGAGATTACGTAATGAACACCATCGTGCTGGGGTAGTTTCCATATCTTTAAAAACGAATGAATTCATCTCTTATTCCCGTCAAAAAAAGTTGAACTGCCACACAGATTCCACCAATTTTATATATGAAACTGCTATCTCTTTATTTGATGAAACATGGAAAGGAGAACCACTGCGTCATATGGGTGTACGCTTATCTGACTTATGCAGTAGTGAAGCCGTTCAACTATCTATATTTGAACCTGAAGAATGGCTAAAACAAAAACAGCTGGATTCAGTAATCGATAAAATTAGGATTAAATACGGAACCGATAAAATAATGAGAGCTGTTTTTTTAAACTCGGGAATTAAACCTCTTTTAGGAGGCGTTTCAGAGGAAGACTATCCCGTAATGTCTAGTATCATATAACTAAAGAAGGTGTTTTGCTTGAAAGTACTTATGAAGCCAATAGAAATGATAGCATATTTTGAACAAGAAGGTATACCTACCCCTATTAGATTTAGAACATCATCTGAAAATGGTCTTCATATAGTAATCAAAGTCAATAAAATAATTACTAAAACAGAAGAAAAACTTGCAGGGAATAAAATGTATGTTTTCAGATGCATGAGCTTTATAAACGGAATCGAAAAAGTATATGAGTTAAAATACGAGCTAAGTACTTGTAAATGGTTTCTCTTTAAGATTTAAAGTGCCTTTTTATATGGTTTATGCCATACCCGAACTCCCAAAAATGCGTATTTTTTCCCTTATAACTTCGGTTGCCTTTCTCTGTGCAGGGGCTAATACTTTCCTTGGATCTATTTCATTTGGATGAGCATTTAAAAATTCTCTTATTGTACCAACAAATGACTCCCTGATATTCGTATCTATATTAACCTTACGTATACCTAATTTAATAGCCTTTCTGATACTCTCATCAGAAACACCTGATGAGCCGTGTAATACTAAAGGGCATGACACTTTTCGGGCAATCTTTTCCAACCTTTCGAAATCAAGTTTAGGCTCCCCTTTATACTGCCCGTGCGCCGTTCCTATAGCAACTGCTAAAGCATCAACTCCTGTTTCTTTGACAAAAACACTTGCTTCATCAGGATCAGTAAACAAGGCATCTTTCTCCGAAACGTGGATATCATCTTCAGTACCGCCGATCCTACCCAATTCGGCTTCTACAGATACGCCAACAGCTTTTGCAATCTCTACAACCTTCCTTGTAAGACTAATGTTTTCCTCAAACGGAAGCTTTGAACCGTCTATCATTACTGATGTAAAACCATACCTAATACATCGCACTATCTGATCCAAATCTGTTCCGTGATCTAAATGTAAAACTATAGGAATATCTACTTCTTCAGCAGCAGTTTTGACAAGGGCAGTAATATAGTTTAATCCGGCATAGTTTATAGCGCCCTGACTTGCCTGGATTATAACGGGAGCATTTTCTTTTTCCGCTGCTTCTGCTATGCTCTTTACAATCTCCATATTATTGCAATTAAATGCCCCTACCGCATATTTACCTCCTTCCGCTTTTTCCAAAACATCAACTAATGTAACTAATGACATGGTTTTAGCCCTCCTTTACTTATTATATTATCATTATTATTACCAAAGTAAAGTGGGTGAAACACTTGAGTTATGAATTTATTAAAAATATAAACATTCGCCAGTGGTATAAAAAATCGGTAGGCAATTTAGCCTATCGATTTTTCATCATCTTATTCTGCAGTCTTTATTATAACAAGCTGATTAAGTCCATCCCAGGAAACATCATAACCTAAACTTTCGCTTATAAATCGGATTGGCACTAGTGTCCTACCATCAACAACCTTTGCAGGAACATCTAATTTCAGTGCTTCTCCATTTACATGAGCTACTTTATCTCCGATTTTTAATGTGATAACAGTTTCACCTTTAGTTGCAGTCACAGTAGCTGTTTCATCGGCCCATTCTATAACAGCACCTAGCTTTTCAAATATTTTACGCATTGGTACGAGAACCCTGCCATCTTCAAGTATTGGTAGAACATCAAAATCTACATATTTACCATCTATAGTTACTCTTATACCTTCTACATCTACTTCAGTATCTTCATCCTCATTAATACCATCTTTTACATATACGGTTTCACCACCTAGTACAGTTATAAGTGCTTCTATGTCTTTTATTTCTTTCGCTGGGCAGGTCATATAATCTCTATCGATAACTACAAAATCGGCTAATTTACCTACCTCAATAGATCCTTTTATGTCTTCCTCAAAAGCTGCATAGGCAGCCCAGATTGTATATGATCTAAGTGCTTCTTCTCTGGTCATGCACTCTTCCGGATACCAGCCCCCTGCAGGTTCACCGTCACGATCCATCCTTGTGACTGCTGCGTAAAGATTGTGATAAGGATTGACTAGTTCTACCGGTGCATCTGTTCCGTTAGGAACTATAGAACCAGATTCAATAAATTTGCGCCATGCATATGCGCCCTTGATGCGTTCTGGTCCTACACGGTCTTCTGCCATATTTTTATCAGAAGTTGCATGGACAGTTTGCATAGAAGGCAGTACTCCTAACTCAGCAAAGCGAGGAATATCATCTAATGCTACGATTTGCGAATGTTCTATACAGTATCTATGATCAGGATCGGGCATTTCTTTTAGAACCTTTTCGTAAGTATCAAGTACTTGTCTGTTTGCAGCGTCGCCTATGGCATGGGTATTTACCTGGAAGCCTGCTTCACGCGCTCCCTTTACCAATTCATATATCTCTTCATCTGTATATCTTGGATTCCCAACATGCCCCGGCCTGTCAGTATATTCTTCTAACATCCAAGCACTGCGGGCTCCAAGCGAACCATCAGCCATTAATTTAATAGAACGTATAGTATAGCGGTTATTATAGAGACCTATTCGTTTCTCTTCAGGTACTTTATAGAAATACTCTGCTGTTTCACCAGAAGAACACATTTGATATATTCGAATCTTTAAATCACCTGAATTATAAAGGTCCTTCATATAGTTTATAATTTCTAAGTCAGAACCGGCATCACGAGCACCGGTGAGACCATAGGAAAATAAATGCTCCTGTGCTAATACAAGTGCTTCAATCTTCTGCCTTTCGGTCCAGTCGGGAATATGTTTTGAAACAAGATTAGAAGCAGTATCTGTAAGCACGCCAGTAGGTTCGCCATTTTCGTCCCTGATTATTTCGCCCCCCACCGGATCAGGAGTATCCTTTGTGATTCCGGCAATTTCTAGAGCTTTGGAATTCACCCACGTAGCATGTCCACATACACGAGTTAAAACCACCGGGATATCTGGCGCAACTGCATCTAAATCTTCTTTAGTTGGGAAAACGGCGGGATCCCATGCCGCTTGGTTCCAACCGCGCCCTATTATCCACTCTCCGGGCTCACTTCTTTTATAGGCATCTGCCACAGCATTTAAGATATCTTGTTTTGGCTTCCAGAAAGCATCTATTTGCAGAAGCGATGTTCCTATACCTGAATAATGGAGATGTGCATCAATTAATCCGGGTATGACAGTTTTCCCTTGGAGGTCAATTGTTTCTGTCTTTTCACCTATGTATTTTTGAACATCTTCATCAGATCCAACAAAAATAAACCTATCACCTTTTATAGCTAAAGCAGAAGCTACAGAAAAATCATCGTCAACTGTATAGATTTTACCGTTATAATATACAGAATCCGCAACATCCTCTTCTGCTGCAAAAAGTGAAGGAGCAAAAAGGCTTATCATCAAAGAAATGCATAAAATACTTACAATAAAACGCTTAACATCCTTTGACATTATTTGAACCCCCTTTTGAAATTATAAAAATACCTTAAAAAAAGCAAAGCTAATCCCTTTTCACAACCTCCTTTCTTTAACAGAACATTAATTTTTCAATCTTTTGTGGGACTTACAGAAAAATATTTTTGTAGAACGATTTGCAGGAAAAAAATAGATGGTAGTTATTATGTCGCCATCTTTCACGAAATTGAAATCTTACAACGAGGAAATATTTAACTTTCTTACGCCAATATTTTACTATTATTATTTCAAATTGTCAAGCTATACAGAATATTCGGTTAGCATGTTTTAGTCCTTGCCGCCAGTAGAAAAACAACTATCATTAATGAGGGAGAACCGAATAAACAAACTTGAAAATCTTTTGTAGAATCGTGCCTGGAACTTAAACGGTTTATAGAAAGCAAAATAAATAGTATAATAGTTAATACATATTAAATTTTTCACTGTATTGCATAAATCTAAAACTTGGGGGTATTTATATTGAGAGCAGTAATTATAACAAATGGTTTAATTGGTTCTTACTCATTTCTAAAAACATTAATAAACCCTGAACAGGATTTAATAATATGTGCTGATGGGGGAAGTGAACATGCTCTAAAGGCAGGAATAACCCCAAATATAATTGTTGGCGATTTCGATTCCGCAAGTTCAAAAACACTTGCCGTTTTTAAAGAGCAGGGCATCCCTTTTATAGAATATCCTGCTGTTAAAGATAAAACAGATACTGAACTTGCAATTGACTATGCTATTAGCAAAGGATATAATGAAATCCTACTCTTTGGCGGGTTTGGAAGCAGAATCGACCATACCCTTGCCAATATAATGCTTCTTGCATCACTTTCCCAAAAAGGTATCAAGGTTAGGGCTGTTGATGAAAACAATGATCTTTATGTATGCTTGAATAAAATAGAAATTTTAGGGGATCCCGGAGAGTACATATCACTTATCCCTTTAACTGCTGAAGTTAACGGAGTAACCACTCATGGGCTCGCTTATAAATTAGACAATGCCGTTCTTACTCTAGGCAGCACCCTGCCGCTTAGCAATCGTCTTTCACAAAAAAGAGGTACAGTTGAAATTAAAGATGGGATTTTGCTGGTAATAAAAGCCAAAGACTAAACTTCGGGAACAAATTGTTTTTTAAATAAGTCTAATATATAGAGATTATAATCTAATTGAAAAAAAAGGAGGCGCTTATGTTTAAATTAAAATCTATACATAAAACAAAACTGAATAAAATCTTTTTATGCAGCTTTTTGGCTCTAATTATCATAATCCAATTTTCTTTACCAAATGGTGCAGCCGCTCATCCTTCCTCCCCCCTTCTGCTCTATGAAGAAAAATTCTCAGAACCTGTAACAGAAGGAGTTCAATATGACAGATACTTAAAATTCACAGCTGATGGGTGGTTTACAATCCATCTTTTAACTGTAGATAATAGTAAAAGTAATCTGCTTGTAGATACTCTAATCCCTGAAAAAGGGATATCAAATCCTGAACCTTTGAGCAGTATGGCTCTAAAATCCGGTGCTGTTGCAGGGATAAACGGAGACTTTTTCAGTATGGGAGTAAATACCTTTACTATCGGACCCATTATTAAATCAGGGGAATTTATTACAAATCCTAGTCAATCTAATATGGGCGTTTTTTCAATCACAAAAGATAACAAACCCTTTATAGATAAATGGTCATGGAGAGGAATTGTTAATTTCCCAGATGGAAGCAGTGCTGCTATTTCCGGCGTAAATAAATCTTCTGTGAATTCCGGTAATATTCTAATGTATACCTGTAAATGGTCAAAAAATAGTCCCGGCAATGAAGTAAATAATTACGATGATTATATAGAGGTTGTAGTAGAAGATAATCAGGTAAAAGAAATAAGGGAAAAGCTCCCCTCCACCCCAATCCCAGAAAATGGTTATATCCTTACCGGTCGAGGTGCAGGCTACAATACATTAAAGGAAAAGCTAAAACCTGGTGATATTGTAAAGGTCGAAATCAATTCGGTTCCTAATTGGCAGGAACTCTCAACAGCCGTAGGGGGCGGAGCAGTCCTAATAAAGGATGGGACAATTGTTCCAGAATTCAATCATAATATAACCGGGAAGCACCCAAGAACAGCTATAGGCATTTCTGAAGACCAAAAAATATTATATCTGACTGTAGTTGAAGGCAGAAACCCCTTGAGCATGGGAATGGATCAGAAAGACTTAGCAAACTTCCTTTTATCAGTAGGTGCACACAATGCTTTAAACCTAGATGGCGGCGGTTCTTCTGTAATGGCTGTCAGACCATTGGGAAATGAAAAAACTATAACTATGAGTAAGTTGGA
>DUOC01000044.1 GCA_012839065.1 Thermoanaerobacterales bacterium
AAAATCTGACATTAACGGTAAATGCAAAAGATCTGAAAAAGATTATAAAAAATCATGGGAGAAACGTTTTAATAAATCTAAAAGTAAATGATAATGAAAATACGGTTATGTTAAGGGAAATACAGAAATCTATTATAAAAGATGACATTATTCATGCAGATTTTTTCAAGATCTCCTTAAAAGAAAAAATCGAAGTTACCGTTCCTATTGTACTGTTGGGAGATGCTGTAGGTATTAAGGATGGCGGTATCCTTCAAAATCAGCTTAGAGAGCTGTCAGTTAAAGTACTGCCTACTGAAATACCTGATACAATAGAGATAGACATTTCTAATCTTGAATTTGGTGAAGCAGTTGCAGTAAAAGATGTTGAGGTAGCACCGGAAATCGAATTGCTAAACGATCCGGATGAAATAATAGCTTCAGTAATTGCACCAATGGAAGAAGAGGAAGAAGAGGAAATATTAGAGGAAGAAGGAGTTGAAGCTGAAGCAGCAGAGGCCGAAGAAACAAAAGAGGCCGATGCTGACGAAGAAGAAAAAGAAGAACAATAGGATCAGTATTAATGCAAAAAAGCGCGACCCTTTTTTGGCTGGGACGCGCTTTCGACATTTAAGGTGGGTGATATAGTTGTATATAATTGTAGGGCTGGGTAATCCGGGCAGTGAATATGAGATCACACGCCATAATGCCGGATTTATGGCTGTTGATTATTTAGCCAAAAAAAATGGTATTAAAATAAACAAATTAAAACATAAAGCTTTGGTTGGGGAAGGTAAAATAGCAGGGGAAAATGTTATGCTTGCTAAACCTCTAACATATATGAATCTCAGCGGCAGGAGCGTAAAAGATATTTTCGAACAAAATTGTGCGGATCTTGAAAAACTTATAATAATTTACGATGATATGGATCTGGATTTGGGCAAAATAAGAATAAGAGTTAAAGGGAGTTCAGGGACACACAATGGAATGAAATCAATTATATACCAGCTTCAAACAGAAGATTTTCCAAGGATAAGGATAGGTATAGGTGCTTGCCCTGAAGGAATAGATGCAGTTGATTATGTTCTAAGTCCGTTTTCTGCCGAAGAACAAAAAATAATAGGAGAAGTGGTAAAAAAGATAGCAGAAGCTGTGGAAACTATTATAATGGACGGGATACCTGCTGCAATGAACAAGTATAATTAGAAAGACCCGCCTATAAGATAAGACGGGTCTTTTTTATTCGTGTTCGCTATTTAATTTTTCGACTTTTACCCTTTTAATTATTCCGTCGGCGTAATCTACAACCTCAAGGTTAACGTCGGAAATTTTATATTCTTTGCCTATACCGAGTTTTTCGCCATATTCGTTAGAAAGATGAGCTACAAGTCCTCCTAATGAATTCGCAATTCCCAGCGGGATATTTGAGCCCATTATGCGGTTTACTTCTTTTACTGAAGTTGCGGCACTTAAAGCGATGCCTTCTATTTCGGAAATCCTAGCAACAAATAAATACTTTCTTATTGCGAATATTGCAGCCACTGCAGCTACGCCTAACAGATATTCGTAGGTGTATTGTGAGTAAATAAGTATTTTTCTTGCAATTGCAAATAGCAAAATCTCGATAACGCTGCCCGGGGTATGACGGATTAACATGCCTGAAAGTTCCAATCCTATTACAAGTAAAAGAACATGTCCTAAAAGATCGTTAAACAGGTCATATGTGTAGGGAGGTGTATTAACATAAATGCCCTTTATATAATAGGAAAAAATATCATAAGTACCGAAAATTACACAGATTAAAATGAAAATTGCCAAAATAATTTCCAACCCTAGAATCGATTTAAAAATTTTTGAAGCTAGCTTTTTCATTCCTTTACATCTCCTTGATAATTTTTAGAATCCTGCTTCACTATTACTTAATAATTAAAGGTTATTTAAAATTCTGTGTATATATTTATTTCAACTTTTATGGAAGGATTCCTTTATAAATATTAAAAAATTGTTAAGCGGGTTCATATCTTTTATCCACAAAATATTGACCAATAGCCTATTAGAGGGTATAATTATCAAGAGAATTAATGTAAATACGCTTTCAAAGAACCTGACCTTGGCACAGTAAGGCTAAGGTCTATTTGCTATTTGTCAAGAGGTGAAACATGTGCAAGAGCAGCTTGGAATCCTTTTCGAAAAAATAAAACAACAGCGAAAAACTATGATTTATGGACTATCAGATTCTCAAAGATCCTATGTTACAGCATTAGTAAATGAATCTGTTGGCAGATCTCAACTTATAATTACTCCTGATTCGTCCAGTGCCGGCAGACTGTGTGAGGATTTAAAGTTTTTTTTACCTGATGAATGTGTACTTTTATATCCGGTTGCTGAAGTCCTGCCTTATGAACTAACTGCATTCAGCACTGAAATAACTTCCCAGAGGCTTAAAGTTATGGAAAAGCTATTATCAGGAGCAAGAACTGTAGTTGTAGCCCCCATACAAGCGGTTTTTCGGAAACTGCCGCCCCCTCATATTTTCAAAGAACATTCGTTTTCTGTTGCTGTAGGTGAAAAATTTGATATTGGAGCATATTCTGAGAGACTAATAACTATGGGATATGAAAGATCAGATATGATAGATGGTGCAGGGCAGTTCAGTATTAGAGGTGGTATAATGGACATTTTCTCTCTAACAGCTGAAGACCCGATACGAATAGAGCTTTTTGACGATGAAATAGATTCAATAAGGGTTTTCGATGTTATGAGCAAACGCTCTATTGAAAAAATTGAGTCAGCACATATCTTCCCTGCAAAAGAAATTATTATAACACCCCATATGGCACGAGAAGGGAAATATAAAATAGCAGCAGAACTTGAAGATAGAATAAAGCTGTACAGTAGGCTCAATATGTTTAAATATGCAGACAGATTAAGAGAAAAGGTATCCTATCATTTGGCTCTGCTTTCAGAGAACTCATATTTTGAAGGGATCGATTTATATATTTCGTATTTCTATGACTACATCGGTACAATATATGACTACTTTAAAGGGGATGTACTAGTATCTATTTACGATCCGGAAAAGGTAATTAAGGCATCTCGAGAATTTTCATTAGAACAAGAAGAAGTCTATAAACATCTCTTTGAGGAAGGGCACATCCTGGCATCACAATCCAATGTATATTATTCAAGTGAAGACCTTCTATTTTATCTTTCAAAAATTGCTTCCTTATATTACCGTAAACTTCCGGGTAAAGTTGAAGTGTTTACTGTTGATGAGGAAATCTCGTTTTCTGTAAAGACGATGTATCCTTTTTATGGGAAAGTGGATTTCTTAATAAATGAAATAAAAACATGGGAGGACAAAGGTTACAAGGTTATACTGCTGTCAGGCACAAAGGAAAGGGGAACGAGGATTAGAGAGATTCTCAAAGAAAATGGCATTGATTTTATTTATGCGGAAACCTATCCTAAAAAACTTCCTCGAGGCAGTATCTTTATAATCGAGGGCAGTATAGAAAAAGGCTTTGAATTCCCTGATCTGGGTCTTGTATTTATATCGGACCGGGAAATATTCGGTAAAACAAAAAGGAAGAAAACCACTAAAATTAAAACTGAAGACAGTGTCGATATATCAACCTTTGCAGATCTAAATCCGGGAGATTATGTAGTGCATGTTAACCATGGTATAGGTAAATATTTAGGGATTAAGACCCTCGAGATACAGAACAATTTAAGGGATTATTTATCTGTTAGGTATAAAGGCGGTGATATGCTTTATATTCCAACTGACCAGGTGCACCTTATTCAGAAATATATTGGAATTTCAGGCGAAGATAAAGCCCCCAGATTGAATAAGCTCGGGGGCACGGAATGGGCTAGGACGAAGAGTCGGGTAAAAGAGTCTGTAAAAGAGATGGCGGAAGAACTTATAAAGCTGTATGCTGCCAGGAAAACTGTAGAGGGATATGCTTTTTCGCCTGATACTCCTTGGCAGAAAGAGTTTGAGGATATGTTTCCCTATGAAGAGACTGATGACCAACTCAAATCTATTATGGAAGTAAAGCGGGACATGGAGAGCCCAAAACCTATGGACAGATTAATATGCGGTGATGTGGGTTATGGAAAAACTGAGGTTGCTTTAAGGGCTTCTTTTAAAGCGATAATGGACGGGAAACAGGTAGGGGTTTTAGTTCCGACTACTATTCTTGCCCAACAGCATTATACGACTTTTACCGAGAGGTTTGAAAAGTTCCCGGTTAATATAGGGCTGCTTAGCAGGTTTAAGACACCAAAAGAGCAAAAAGATATAATCCAGGGTTTAAAATTAGGCACTGTAGATATTGTAATTGGTACACACAGGCTCCTGCAGAAAGACATAAAATTTAAAGAACTGGGGCTGCTAATAATTGATGAGGAGCAGAGATTTGGTGTTGCACATAAAGAAAGGCTTAAAAAAATGCGTCAAAATGTTGATGTTTTGACATTAACAGCTACACCTATACCAAGGACTCTTCACATGGCACTTTCACGAATTAGGGATATGAGTATAATAAAGACTCCTCCAGAAGACAGGTTTCCGGTCCAGACATATGTTCTTGAGTATAATGAACTCCTTGTAAAAGAGGCTATTACTAGAGAAATGGCAAGGAACGGTCAGGTATATTATGTTTATAATCGGGTTGAAACAATCGAGAGGGAGGCAGCGAGACTGTCAGAACTGGTCCCCGAGGCAAGAATATGTGTAGCACATGGGCAGATGAATGAGGATGAGCTGGAAGAGGTAATGTTCAACTTCTATAAAGGAAATTATGATGTTCTTGTCTGTACAACAATAATAGAATCGGGGATTGATATCCCTAATGTAAATACGCTTATTGTTACTAACAGCGATAAATTAGGGCTTTCCACATTATATCAGTTAAGAGGCAGAGTAGGCAGGAGCAACAAGATTGCATATGCTTATATAACATATCAGAAAGACAAAATTCTTACAGAAGTCGCCCAGAAAAGGCTGCAAGCAATTAAGGAATTTACCGAGTTTGGCGCCGGGTTCAAGATCGCATTGAGAGATTTAGAGATACGTGGTGCAGGCAATCTTCTGGGCAGCCAACAGCATGGGCATATGATGGCAGTGGGTTATGAACTTTACTGCAGATTACTTGACGAGGCAGTAAAAGAAGCACAAGGAACCCCGATAGAAGAAACTATAGAACCTACTATAGATTTTCAGTTAAGCGCATATATTGATAACGCCTATATTAACAGAGCAGACCAAAAGATAGAATTTTACAGGAAGATAGCAGGAGCTGCATCTATAGACGAAATTTATAACATAGAAGAAGAAATGGAAGATATATATGGTGATTTGCCTGAACCGACCAGGAACCTGTTGGAAATAGCTATAATAAAAATAATGGCAAAGCAGTTAGGGATCGATTCTATCATACAAAAAGGTGATAACATTGTATTTTCTGTAGGCCCATTGCCCAAAATAAAAGGGGAGGCTCTTGTAGAGCTTGCCGGCCGGTTTCCAAGGAGATTAAGTTTTGATGGAAGCAAGACTATAGGCTTTATTTATAAAGCGAAGGATTTAAAAGGGCATAAGCTGTTAAACAGGGTCAGGAAACTACTGGATGAATTGATAACTTTCAATAAAGAAAGAGTTATAGTATAATGGTACAATAACTAGCAACAAGATAATTATTTTAAATTTGAGGAGAGGGGTGCGGTATGTTGAAATTAAAACGATTCACTGCAGTATTATTAGTAACATTTATTATTATGAGCATTACCGGATGCAACCTTATAGAAAAAGAAGAAAAGGTTGGGAAAGAGATAAACGGAGAGGTAATGGTAGCTTCCGTTAATAAGGAGAATATTACGAAAGCTGAATATGATAGAGTGCTTGAAGATGTTCAAGATACTTTTAAAGCCTATTATGGAGAAGAATTTTTTTCTACGGATGAAGGGAAAGAAGTATTAGAACAAATTAAAGAAAAATTGTTGGAAGATTTTATAATACAAAAAATTATACTGACGGAAGCTTCAAATATGGATATTTCAGTAACTGCTGAAGAAATAGATAAACTATTAGAACAACTGATTGAAGATTATGGCGGACAGGAACAGTTTGACAAACTGATAGAAGAACGAGGGATTGATCTTGATAATTTAAAACAAGACTTCCATTTCCAATTAACTGCTGAAAAATTAATGGAAGAGGTTACCAAGGAAGTTGAAATAAATAATAAGGAAATTAGGGAATACTATGAGAACAATCCTGATGAATTTAAAGAGTTTCCTGATGAAGTTAAAGCACGTCATATACTAGTTGACGATGAAGATGAAGCGAAAAAATTACTGGAACAGCTTAAAAATGGTGCCGATTTTGCCGAGCTTGCTAAGCAGCATTCAAAAGATCCCGGCTCAAAAGATGAAGGTGGAGACTTAGGCTATTTCAATAGAGGGGCAATGGTTGCGGAATTTGACGAGGCAGTATTTAATATGGAAGTTGGTGAAATAAGCGATATAGTTAAGACACGATATGGGTATCATATAATTAAGCTGGAAGAAAAAACAATAGGTCCCGTAATTAAATTTGCTGAAATAGAGGAAGAACTTAAGGAACAATTATTATTAAATAAAAAATATGAAGAATTTGACAAACAAGTAAGCGAGTGGCGGAAAGCAGCTAAGGTTAAAAAGTATATATAAGACTGCATTTTTAAAAGTTATTCCTGCATGAATAAAAACAAAGTAAAGGTGTATACTATAAGCAAAAGGGCGTTATTGTTAATTAATGCAGAAAAAGGAGGGATGCATTTGAAAGCAACGGGGATAGTAAGACGAATTGATGATTTAGGAAGAGTAGTCATCCCTAAGGAAATTAGAAGAACATTGAGGATTCGCGAAGGAGACCCACTAGAAATTTTCACAGATAGGGAAGGAGAAGTTATCCTTAAAAAATACTCACCTATAGGTGAACTTGGCGACTTCGCGAAGGAATATGCTGAATCCCTGTATGAATCCACCGGGCATATCTCATGTATTGCTGACAGGGATACTATAATAGCTGTAGCAGGTGCACCAAAAAAAGAATTTTTAGATAAAAGTATCAGCGATTCTGTAGAAAGGGTTATGGAGGAAAGGAAGCCCGTTCTTATAGAACAGACAAAAGAGGATAAATATGTAAAAATATGTGAAGATGAGGAAGAAGGACGAATAAAGTATACATCACAGGTTATTACTCCCATAATTTCTGAGGGGGATTCTATTGGCGCTGTTATCCTTTTATCCAAATCCCCTGATACTAAAATGGGAGAAATGGAGGTTAAACTTACTACAACCGCTGCAAATTTTTTAGGTAAACAAATGGAACAATAGAACTCTGCGTAAAAATTACACTTAATAAAAGGGGTAGCGTGAACCGCTATCCTTTTTTAGTTTTATATATCTTCTTTTTTATGACTTTATGTAAAAATTCTTTTATAAAGCTAAATTGTTCCTATTTAATATGTTATAATAAGAGATGTTGTGATAATAAGATATATAAAGAAGGTATTGCTTTCAAAAATAGATTAGGGAAGGCGGATAAATTATGGGAGACGGGCATAAAAACCATAATTTTCTGCAGGGAGCATTTATACTAACCCTTGCAGGTTTTATAGTTAAGTTATTAGGGGCCTTTTACAGGCTGCCATTGGCAAGGATAATCGAAGATGAAGGTATGGGGCTCTACCAGATGGCTTACCCTATTTATATAACCCTTCTTTCTATTTCTACAGCAGGGATACCAACAGCTATTTCAAAAATGGTTGCAGAAAAAAGAGCTATAGGGAAATATAGGGAATCACACCGGGTTTTTAAAGTTTCACTTATAATACTTACTATTATCGGGCTGGTCTTTACGGTGCTGCTTCTAACAATATCTGAGTATTTGGCTAACAGGATACTTGCAAACCCAAAAGCCTATTATCCGTTAATAAGTATTGCACCGGCTATATTTTTTGTTTCTATAATGTCGGCTTTCAGAGGTTTTTTTCAAGGTATGCAGACTATGACACCATCGGCAATTTCACAGGTAGCGGAACAATTAGGAAGGGTAGCTGCAGTTTTCCCTCTGGTTTATCTTTTACTTCCAAGGGGGGTAGAATTCGCAGCTGCGGGCGCTGCTTTTGGCCCTGTAGTTGGAGCTGTAGCAGGGCTTTTGGTATTATTAATTATTTATAAGAGACAGAGGAAGGATATCTTACTTGAAATTTCTCAAGACAGGTCAAGTTTAATAGAAAACCCTTTGACTATAGCATATAAGTTGATTACATTCGCAATACCAATAACATTGGGCGGATTAATAATTCCCATAATGAACCTTGCTGATGCAGCCATAGTCAATCGGAAACTGCAGTTGGCTGGTTTTACCGTTAAACGAGCGACTGAACTGTATGGGCAGTTAACTGGAATGGCAGGTCCATTAATAAATCTGCCGGTAATAGTGACTATAGCACTTGGTGCCAGCTTAGTACCTGCTATTTCAGAGGCAATAGCAATAAACAATCACGGGCTTGCAATCAATAGAGCTTCAGCCGGTATACGTGTGGCTCTAATTTTTGCTCTTCCTTCTGCAGCAGGTTTATATGCGCTTGCAGGACCGATATGTCAGATGCTTTATAGAAATTCTGAAGCCGGTATACCTCTTTCAATACTGGCATTTGGTGTAATTTTCTTGAGTTTAAACCAGACAACGGCAAGTATATTGCAAGGTATAGGAAAAACTGTAATTCCTGTAATAAATCTGCTGATTGGGGCTTTTATAAAAGTAATTCTCAATTATTCTCTTACGGGCATACCAGAGGTAAATATAAAAGGTGCGGCACTCGGAACCGTTGCCGGCTATTTAGTAGCTTCTAGTTTAAATCTGGCAGCTGTCAACAGAGAAGTAGGCATTGTTTGGGATATAAGATGTATGATAGTTACCCCCCTTGTTTCTACTATTACAATGACTATATCTGCCATATATTCATATAAATCATTTATCAACTTAACATATAGTAATACTATAAGTACGCTTTTGGCTATAGCAGTAGGATGTGTTGTTTATTGTATAATGCTATTTGCTCTCGGTGGAGTTCGGGAGAGTGATTTTGAAGTAATACCGGGGATAGGTTCTAAATTAGCGAAACTGCTTGCAAAATTACATTTATTAAGGAGGTAGAACATGACTCATCCAAAAATAGTAATAGTTGGATTAGGTCCCGGATCAAATAAACATTTAACACTAGCTGCTGCTCGCAAACTGAAAGCAGCAAAAAAACTTTTTTTACGGACAGCTAAATATCCTATAATTGACCAAATAAAAGGGCTGGGTATAGATGAATTTGAAAGCTTTGACTACCTTTATGAAGGGAAACCGACCTTTGAAGGAATTTATGAATGTATAGCAGATAAGCTGTTGGAAGAAGCGGGCAAACACGGTTCTATAGTTTATGCTGTGCCGGGGAATCCTTTAGTTGCCGAGACTTCTGTAGAACTGCTTACAGAAAAAAGCAGAGACCTTGGGGTTGAAATAGAAATTTTGCCGGGAATGAGTTTTTTAGACCCGGTATTTACATTGCTTGGGCTTAACCCCAATAAAGGGCTGTTAATACTTGATGCCCTTGAACTTGATAAGAAGAAAATTGATACGAATAATCACTGCTTGATCGTTCAGATATACGACCGGTTTATAGCATCAAATGTAAAACTTTTGCTTTTAGATTATTATCCTCATGATTTTAAAGTTACCCTAATTAGAGGAGCCGGGATAGATGATGTAGAAGATATACATAGTATCCCCTTAGTAGAGCTAGATAGAAATGACTTGATAGATCATTTGACTTGCCTATATGTACCACCTGTTTTGTTGAAGGATAAAGTAAGATTCAATTTAAATGATTTAGAAGAAATAATGGATATACTAAGGGGAGAGAATGGCTGTCCTTGGGATTTGGAACAGACACGCCAATCTCTTAAACCTTTTTTGTTGGAAGAAACATATGAAGTTCTTGAAATGCTTGATATAGAAAACGTGGACGGGCTGTGTGATGAACTTGGAGATCTGCTTCTTCAGATAGTTTTTCATGCAAGGATAGGTAAGGAAAACGATGAATTTGATTTATCTGATGTGATAACAGCAATATCTAATAAAATGTTGAGGAGGCATACCCATATTTTCGGCGATGCAAAGGCAGATACTCCTGATGAAGTTTTAAAGAATTGGGAAAAGATAAAAATGGATGAAAAAGGCTTAAACAAATATACAGAAACCTTAAAATCGGTGCCTTCTATACTTCCGGCACTAATGAGGTCTTATAAAGTCCAAGAAAAGGCAGCATCTGTTGGATTTGATTGGGAAAGGGTAGAAGATGCCGCAAAAAAGGTTTTTGAAGAGTTGGATGAGCTAAAAGATGTATATAAATCAGAGGACAGAGATAAAATAATGGAAGAGTTAGGTGATGTATTGTTTGCAGTAGTAAATGTTGCCAGGTTTCTTAACGTTGATCTGGAAGAAGCTCTTAGAAGGTCTATTGAAAAGTTTATTAATCGTTTTACCTATATTGAAGAATCAGCTATTAAGGCGAATAAAGATCTGACTGAATTGAGTTTGGAAGAGATGGACAATTTATGGAATGAAATAAAAAAAATTGCTTATAAAGAAAAAAAATAACAAAAAACGCTATAAATAGCAGGACTTTTAGGAAGCATAGAGAATAATTTAGATTGAAAAATGACAAATTTTAAGGAGGGAACAATTTTGAATAAAGCTGAACTTATAACTAGTATAGCAGAAAAAAGTGGTTTGACAAAAAAAGACTCTGAGAAAGCTTTAAATGCGTTTATTGAAAGTGTTGAAGAAGCATTAGCACAGGGAGAAAAGGTTCAACTGGTTGGCTTTGGAACTTTTGAATCAAGAAGGAGAAGCGCAAGGAAAGGTAGAAATCCACAAACTGGAGAAGAAATTGATATACCTGCCGCTAATATGCCTGCTTTTAAAGCCGGTAAAGCACTTAAGGACAAATTAAATTAATATTTTATTCATACAAAAGACCGGGTTCTACTATGAACCCGGTCTTTTGTTGTGGTAATGCCCGGCATGTACGATAACTAGGCGGTGGAAGTCCGCTATGGGCTTGCCAAATTGGGGATGGTTCTAAATTATTCATTGTACGTCTCTACTGTTTTATTTTGTTTAATTATGTGCAGCTACATAAGTTAAGAGCATAATTTTAATTTCTATGAAATTGTACGAATATAAATATCATAAATGGTATTGAAAAGGAAATAATAAAAAGCAGAGGGGGATTATCAAAAGATGAGGTGTATTTAAATGAATACAAAACTTAAAGCGATGGTTGTATTTATTTTGGTTATTTTTATTGTTATGTCATTAACATGCAGCTGTGCAAGATCACCATTTGGCAGAACCGAACCCAAAAAACCACAGATTCCGGAAAGTATCAGCAGGGGTGCCGGGAATGAACCACAGCTTGTAGTTTATGTTAAAGAGAATGAGAGAACGGAGAATATGAATATCGAAGACTATATAGTTGGTGTTGTGGCAGGAGAAATGAAAAATGACTGGCCTATTGAAGCCCTTGCAGCCCAAGCAATATTAGCAAGAACCTATGTTCTTGAATTTATAAGCAGTAAAGGTGGGTCTAAATACGGGAATGCCCATATATCTACAGATATAGAAGAGGCTCAAGCATGGGATATAGCAAGTGCAAATGACAGGATTAGGCAAGCTGTAGCAATGACCAGGGGCAAAGTTGCATCATATAATGGAACCTTTATAAAAGCTTGGTTTCATGCTCATTCAGGGGGCATTACTGCAACAGCTAAAGAAGGGTTAGCTTTTAAGGAAGCTGAACCAGTATATATTAAAAAAGTAAAATCACCGGATGCAAATGCCGGTCCTGTTGAAGATAGGGCTTGGTCAGCGGTTTTTTCTAACGATGAAGTAAGGACATTGATTAGAGAAAGATTTGGTGATGATGTTGGACCGATAACTAATTTAGAAGTTGTAGAAAAAGGTCCTTCAGGCAGGGCTGCTATAATAAGGGTGAACAATAAGGACTTTCCGGGGGCTGATTTAAGGATTGCACTTGGGAGTTCAAAAATGAGATCAACCCTTCTTTCAGATTTAAGGATTGAAGGTGAAAATATAGTGATAAAAGGCAGAGGCTATGGGCACGGGGTAGGAATGTCGCAATGGGGAGCAAATGTAATGGCAGGGCAAGGGACTTCCCATGAAGATATCGTCAAATTTTATTTTAAAGATCTAGACATTGTAAAATTATGGGATTAAATGGTATGAATCACTAATGCTTTTAATAATAAAAGGGACATAATTTTTTCATAAAACATATAGGGACAGCATATCTTTCAAATAAGAGAGTAAGGGAGAGGAGGATATGTATTATGGCTGATATAAAAAATGAAGAACATCGGATAATTATAAAAGATAGGGAACTGATCGATTTAAATGGTATATTATCTGTAAAAAGGTTTGATGACGAGGAAATAGACCTTGAGACACAAATGGGAGGACTGACTATAAAAGGAGAAAATATGTATATGAAACATTTGAACCTTGAAAAAGGTGAATTAATTACCGAGGGGCATATTAAAAGCATTTATTATGGCGAACATGATGAAAAAACGAGGAAAAAGGAAGGTTTACTGAAACGGTTATTCAAGTAGTATTTAGGTGTTTTTACTTTTATACTGATTAAACCCCTATTTGTAAGTCAGAAAAAAGTACAAACAATACAAGCACCTTTTTATTTGTATAGAATAATATAAATAAAAGGCTTATGGGGGTTTATCCATGGAAATCACAAATGTTTTGCAGCATATTAATATAATGTTTATTTCCCTCGTCTTTGGGGCAGCCGCAGCTTTTATTTTTGATTTAGGGCGTTTCTTTATAAAGCTGTTAAATTTTGGTTCTATCGGAGAATCTATATTTGAGCTGATATTCTGGGCTTTAGCTGCTTTGACAGTTTTTAATATTTATTTGACGAACTTCTGGGGAGAAATAAGGTTATATAATTTAGCTATCATATTTTTAGGATTTTATCTTTATAAAGCTATTTTTTCTAAAAAAATAATAAATATATTGGTATTTATAAAAAGTACTATAATACAGGTATTAAATGTCTGCCTATATCCCTTTTTATGGCTAAAGCAAAAATGAAATAATATCTATAGAAGGATTTTGGGAAATAATATAGAAGTAATAATATAAATGCCTATATTGTTTATGAGGGGTTGTGACCAATGGGCAGAAGTTCAGCAAATACTGTAAGAAGGCATGGATTAAGGATTCGCCATCTGGTTATATTAGCTGTTATTATATATTTGGGGTTTACATTTATTACACAGCAGCTAAAAATAAATGAACTTAAACGTCAACAATTAGAAATCAGAACTAAAATTGAGAATTTGGTGATAGAAGGCGAGCAGCTCAGAACAGAAATAACAAATCTAAATACTCCTGAATACATTGAAGAACTGGCTCAAAAAGAGTTAGGGCTTACAAAACCGGGAGAGATATTATATAAAAGAATTATTGATCCTCATTATATGAACTCCGACCAGGAGCAGAGCGAGGAGGGTAATTGACAATGTAATTTTTTTTATATATAATTAAGTAGTCTTAAATCATTATAATTTTTAAGGAGGAGTTTTTACAGTATGCCAGTTGGGGTAGGAGAAATTGTAGAAGGTACCGTAACCGGAATAACAAATTTTGGAGCTTTCGTTCAACTCCCCGGAGGGGAAACAGGTCTTGTTCATATATCAGAAGTTGCTGATACCTATGTTAAGGACATTAGAAATTACCTTAGTCACAATGAAAAAATTCAGGTAAAAGTTATTGGTATAGAGAAAGGTAAGATAAGCCTTTCTATTAGGCAAATCAAACATAAGAAAAATTCTCAACCGCCTCAATATAGCCAGAACACAAATAGAAGAGAGTTTGAAATGTCTTTTGAAGATAAGTTGGCTCAATTTTTGAAAGATAGTGAGGAAAGACAGCAAGCACTCAAAAAGAATCAAGAGTCAAAGAGGGGCTTTGGAGGTTCTAGGAGAAGGGAAAGTATTAAATAATTTGTCAAATAGAGCATTTCTTTAAAAAAAGAAATGCTTTAATTTTTGGAGGATTTTTTATGGAAAAAATAGGTTGTATAGACATAGGCACAAATTCTGTAAGGATACTCGGTTTGGAAAAAGTTAACCAAGATAATTTTATTCCTATAATGAGAGGTATGGAAATAATACGCCCAGGTAAAGGTGTTGCAATAAATAAGAGGCTTACCGCGGATTCCATTGAAGCAGTTAAAGCTGTTCTTAAGCGGTTTAAAGAGTCAGGCGAGAGATTGGGGATTGATAAATATTATGCTGTATGCACAAGTGCAATAAGAGATGCTGAAAACAGAGAAGAATTTCTGAATACATTATTAGAAACTGTGGATATGCCTGTAAAGATACTGTCAGGTGAAGAAGAAGCAGTTCTGACATTTATGGGTGCTGTATATGGGGAACCACTGAAAGGAATCCAGACCCTTGTCATTGATATTGGTGGAGGCAGCACAGAAATTATTATGGGCAAGGGATGCGATATTTTAAACTTTAAAAGCATTAATATTGGGGCAGTTCGTATGACTGAAAGATTTATCCTAACGGATCCTATAATGATCAAAGAATATAAAGGAATGCTTAACAGTATAAGACAAGATATAAGGGAGTCCATATTGGAAATAAAACAGCAGGAAAGAGATATTGATCTTGTAATTGGTGTAGGAGGCACAATAACAACATTAGCGGCAATATTATTAAGAATGAGATTTTATGATCCTGAAAAGATCAGCGGTTTCTCGTTCAGCTTAAACCAATTAAAAGCAATAATAGATGATCTGTTAAGCAAAGATATAGAAGAACGTAAAAAGATACCGGGTCTGCAGCCCAAAAGAGCTGATATTATACCTGCAGGGGCAGGAATTTTATTGGTTATGATGGAAGAGCTGGGGTTAAAACACGTGAAGGTAAAGGACTCTGATTTGCTTATGGGTATGGCTATTAAGATTTTCCAAGATGATAAGATGTGGATGATTTAGTGGGACTACTTTTTTTTATGATATGAGATAATACATTAGTGACAAGAAGATATGAAAAAAGGAAAGACCTCTGATATAATGTTATTTGCAAAAACAAACAAAAATCGGAGGGATCTTTCCTATGAAAACTATTATAACAGAAGAG
>DUOC01000045.1 GCA_012839065.1 Thermoanaerobacterales bacterium
CTCTTCTGTTATAATAGTTTTCATAGGAAAGATCCCTCCGATTTTTGTTTGTTTTTGCAAATAACATTATATCAGAGGTCTTTCCTTTTTTCATATCTTCTTGTCACTAATGTATTATCTCATATCAAACTGAAGCAAAAATTTTTAATATTTATTATTGTTAATCCTTATTTGAAAAGAAAATACTTATTATATGTTGAATTGTATTAAATGTACATTATAAAGAAAATGGAAGTTGGATATTTATTTTTTTATGGTAATATATATTTAAAGAACTAAAGTAAATAAATGTTTCGATAATTTTTATTTTTTAGGAGGGATACAATGACTGGGAAGATAATAAATAATGAGCTGGGTTCGATACATATTTCTAAAGAAACTATTGCTACGATTGCAGGTTTGTCAGCAATGGAATGCTATGGTATTGTGGGAATGGCTTCACAAAAAGTAAAAGATGGCATTGCCGAACTATTAGGGTGGGATAATTTAACAAAGGGGATTATTGTAGATATAAAAGACGATTTAGTTTCTATTAATATTTATGTTATAGTAGTATACGGGATAAAAATATCAGAGGTAGCAAATAACGTTATAGAAAAGGTAAAATTTTCTATAAAAGAAATGTTAGATTTGGATAACGTTGAAATTACAGTAAATATAGAAGGTGTCAGAGTTAACAATTTGGGATAAGGAGGGACTCCAATTTTGAAAGAAACATATATTGATGGATACATGTTCAGAAAAATGCTAAAAAGAGGAGCAAAAATCCTTAATAATAATAAAGAAATAGTAGATTCTCTTAATGTTTTTCCCGTACCTGACGGAGATACGGGCACAAATATGTCTTTAACTTTAGAATCAGCCGTAAAAGAAATGGATCAAACAAGAGAGAATAGTGTTGCAGAAATGTCAGCTAGAGCTGCTAAAGGATCATTGATGGGAGCACGAGGCAATTCAGGGGTAATACTTTCACAGATATTACGCGGAATTGCAAAATCAGTTGAAAACAAAGAAGAAATAGGGGCTTATGATTTCGCTCTTGCTTTACAAAATGGATCAGATACGGCTTATAAAGCTGTTATGAAGCCGGTAGAAGGAACAATTCTTACTGTTGTAAGAGAATGTGCGAAATACGCGTTAAATTTAGCAAATAAAGATTTACACATTGAAGAAGTTTTGGAGAAATTATTTTATTATTGTGAGAAGGTTCTTGTCAGGACACAATATATGCTGCCAACTCTTAAGGAAGCCGGGGTAGTCGATGCGGGAGGAAAAGGTTTTGTTTATATTATGCAGGGTATGTATGAGACCATAAAAGGCATTGAAGATGATGGGTATATTGGAGAATTGTTTGAAGAAAAAACTATAGAATTAACAGTCTCGAACGATGATATTATATTTATATATTGTACTGAAGTTATATTAAAAGGAGATAATATAGGAATAGAAAAAATGCGAGAAGACTTATCAAAATTTGGAGATTCCTTGCTGGTTGTAGGAGATGGCGATTTAGTTAAGTTGCATATCCACACTAATAATCCGGGCGAAATTCTTGAATATTGTTTAAAATTAGGAGAACTAAAAGAAATAAAAATAGAAAATATGAAGGAACAGCATATAGAATATCTTAAAGATCATATCCAGGATGAAATAAATAACAAAAATGATATTGAAAAACAAACAGATAAAATTGGAATAATTTCGGTCGTATCCGGTAAAGGGCTAGAGGATATATATATAAGCTTAGGATGTGATAAAATTATTTATGGTGGGCAGACAATGAATCCCAGCACTGAAGATATTCTAAATTCAATAGAAGAATTAAATTTCCAGGAAATAATTGTATTACCCAATAATAGTAATATTATTTTAACTGCATTACAAGCTAAAGAAGTATCTAAAAAAAATGTTTATGTCATACCCACAAAAAATATTCCTCAAGGTATAAATGCATTAATGGCTTTTAATCCGGAAAATGATGTAGAAAAAAATGTACAAAAAATGGAAGATTCAATTAAAAACATCAAAACGGTCGAAATCACATTTGCTGTTAGAGATTCTTTTTTTAATGGGATGCAAATAAAAACCGGTAATATTATTGGTTTAGTTGATGGTGAAATAAAGCATGTTGGGGATAATATTAATGAAGTATTATTAAACATCGTAAGAGAATTTGACAAAGAGGATTTTGAGGTTGTTACGATTTTTTATGGTGAAGACATAGATAGAAGCGAAGCAGAAGATCTAATCAATAAAATTCAAAATTTATATGAAGATTGGGAAGTAGAACTTCATTATGGTGGTCAACCTCTTTATTATTATATCGTTTCAATGGAATAATATAATAAAATAATAAAAATTATTTTATTAAAAATGCCTTCAATAAGGCATTTTTAATTTTTTATTGAGGCAAAATGTGTTAGTATATAAGATTTTTTTAGGGTTATATTATATGTAGAACGAAAAAGGAGGTGAACGTAAGTGGCAGGTGGTCAAAAGCGTAATGCGTTAGTAGTTCCTGAAGCTAGAAAGGCGATGGAACAATTCAAAATGGAAGTAGCAAGAGAAATAGGCATTACAGAACCTGACAGCGGATATTGGGGTAACTATACCTCAAGAGATTGTGGCGCAGTAGGTGGCCACATGGTTAGGAAAATGGTTGAGGCGTATCAAAGGCAATTAAGTGGTGGTGGCGGTGGAGGCCCCACACGATAAAAACTAAATATAAAATGAACAGGTCCCCAAAGACCTGTTCATTTTTTTACCAAAATTTACTGGTGGTATCAATTAATACCACCAGTTTGGGAGAGGAGAAACCGGAGGAAGAGCTTATGGGGATCATTAAATATTATGTACATTAAAATAAAAAATATACATTTAATATAGAAATCATTGTATCTTAAAGTAAAATTATAGTTAGCATAAATTTACTTTTGAGTTAGAGGGCAAATATGCAATATGTTAATTTATAATACTGTGGATATTTGAGCCAAAAAAAAATGTATTATATGCTCATCCTTTTTTGTTGTAGAATCACTTGTAATTGTAAAAAGACTATGGTATTATTTAAGATGATACGATTGAAAACAAAGTTATTATTTAGTAAATTTTTGTATTCAAGAATAAGTAAGATATTTATCTGGGTGTGGCGCAGTTTGGTAGCGCGCTTGAATGGGGTTCAAGAGGCCGGGAGTTCGAATCTCCCCACTCAGACCATTATGAAAGCCAAGCGTAGAACGAATTTTATCGTTCTACGCTTTTTTATTTGTTAGCAATTCAAGAGGGTTTGCTAACAATTTTTCTAAATAGATTCGATATTTTTATTTTCCAATTTGTCAGCCGATTTCTGCTAGTATTTAGCAAAACATGGGAATAGATATCTAATGTCATGCTGATTGTCGAGTAGCCGAATCTGTAATTATATGTTTGAATTCATGTATAAATGTTCGACATTGGGTCTCGTAATTAATGTTGCTGTTCAGGATTAAATGATAGTCAGTAACCTTTACAGTTCAAATATGTAAAACCTAGGTATCTTATTCGCCGCAAAATGACTTTTTCGTTTCTTGATACTTCTTCTTTAATGCGGTCAAGTTTTCGCTGTACAAAAAAGTCAAAGACCTTGTATTATAGTCTTTGACAATTTCTTACTTTTTCTGCTTTTTAAATTTTATAACATCTATTTTACTGGTATATCTTCTTCTATTTCTTCCATTGTTATACCTGTAAAACCATAAAATGCTGATATAATAGGATTAATTAGTGCTAAGAAAGTATAAGGTAAATAACTGAAGGCATGAACACCTAAAGTACCATAATAAAAAGCACCACATGTTGTCCATGGAAATAAGGGCGATGTTAAAGTGCCAGCGTCTTCTAATACTCGTGATAAATTTTTTGGATGTAGTTTTAATTCTTCATATATGGGTTTATACATCCTTCCTGGTATAACTATAGCCATATATTGATCGGCAGCGATGAAATTCATTGCTATACAGCATATTATATTGGAAAGAACAATTGCTCCCCTACTTTTTGCAAATTTTAAAATTGTTTCTACTATAACATCTAAACACCCTGTTTTTTCTATAACTCCTCCGAAAGCAAGAGCACAAATTACTAGTGATATTGTCCACATCATTGAATCAAGTCCACCTCTTGTAAGCAGGGTATCAATAATTTTGTTACCTGTTTCTATCTCAAATCCATAATGTAATATTGTTATTATTTTTTGAAGGTTGTATCCTTGGATGAAAGAAAAAAACACTCCTGCCAAAGTTGCTCCTATCATTCCGGGTATAGCTGGGATTTTGAGTATAACCATAAGTATAACAAAAATGGGAGCAATTAGAAGTATAGGGCTTATCCAAAAATTTTCTGTAAAAATTTTTAACATTTCATTAATTTGAATATAATCAACATTTCCGTGTTTATATTTTAAACTTATAATAAAATACAAAAATAATGATATTAAATAACTGGGACCTGTAGTATAAATCATATGACGAACATGATCGAAAAGTTCGACTCCGGCTATACCTGATGCTAAATTAGTGCTATCTGATAAAGGTGACATTTTATCTCCAAATATAGCTCCCGAAATTATAGCACCTGCAGTTACGGCTGGGGGGATACCTAGTCCGGCACCTATCCCCATAATTGCTACACCTACAGTGCCGGCGGTTGTCCAGGAACTTCCTGTAGATAATGAAACGATAGAACATAGGAGACAAGACACTAAAAGAAAACTTTTGGGTGTAAGTATTTGCAAACCATAATATATCATTGTTGGTACGATGCCACCGGCTATCCACGCTCCTATCAAACTACCTATTATTAGTATAATTATACAGGCTTGCATTACTAATGAGATTGAATTAATAATAGATTCTTCCATATCTTTCCATGGATAACCCAACTTAAATCCAACGAGAGTTGCCACAATGGTTCCAGCAATTAAGGGGATTTGGGGATCAACATTCATAACGATGATTCCTGCAGTAACAAAAAAAATCATAAATATGAAAGGAACTAAAGCGATAAATAATGTAGGTTTTTTATAAGTCATATATATACCTCCTTGTGTATTTTTTAAACTATATATTTTAAATAGTTGCAAAAACTATTCCAATAGGTAAGTCCTTGATCTATATAGAAAGAATATTATTTATATTAAAAATAGTGCCCATATATTTGCAATAGACCATATATGAGCATTATTTTCCTTACTATAATCTAAAAAGTGAGAAATTATCATCACTAAATATATGGCATAATTCTTGCAATTAAAATGATTATAAACGTAAATTAACTTGGATTTTGTCTAAGTTAATAAATTTAAAAAACTATAGGAGGTAAGAATGATGAAGTATTTAGTATTAGGAAGTGGTTTACAGGGTAGGGCTTTAGCTTATGACTTACTAAAATTTGATGAAGGATGCAGTGTTACTTTAGGGGATGTAAATGAAGAGAACTTAAAAGAAGCTGAAAGATTAATAAGTAACGAGAACCTAACAACTGCAAAAATTGATGTATTTGATATCAAGAATACAGCTAAATTTATGGCAGAAGCTGATGTTGTAGTGAACTCTCTCCCTCACTCTTGGGAATTTACTAAAAGTTTTTACGAAGCATGCATAAAAGCCAAAGCAAAAGCAGTATTTACTGATTATTGGGAATGGAAGCGCCAATATGAATTTGATGAACAAGTAAAAAAAGCAGGAAGTTTGGTGGTGCCGGGATTAGGAATCGTTCCAGGATTCGGAAATATATGTGTAGGTCAACTAGCATACGAATTTGATCAGTTAGAAGAAGCTGCTATTTATTGCGGTGGACTTCCAGTAGAGCGGGGTGTTGCACCATTAGATTATATGGTTTTGTTTAATGTTGAATCTTTATTGGACTTGTACTTAACTGATGCCGAGGTTATACAAGACGGTAAAACAGCTGTGGAAAAACATTTTAAAAATATTGAGACCTTCATTATCCCGGGATATGGACCTGTTGATGCAATGAAAACTGATGGATTATACAGTCTCAATAAAACTATGAAGGAGAAAGGTGTAAAAAGATTATATGAAACTACACTTAGATATCCGGGGCATTATCAGACGATGGAGCTTTTAGAAGAATGTGGATTTTTTGACAAAGAACTTATTGAAGTCAATGGTGTTAAAGTGTCGCCCCGGGAAGTTTCTGAAAAGATATTAAATAATACGATGAAAAAAATACCCGGCGTTAGGGACTTTACTTATTTATTAGTCAGAGGAAAAGGGCTGAAAGATGGCAAATATATCGAAAAATCTTATGAGATATTAGATTACAGTGACGAAGAAGCAGGACTAACATCTATGGAGAGAACAACGGCTTATCCGGCATCTATTGCTGCAACTATACTTGCACACGATGATATCGATATGTATGGTGTGGTCGAACCGGAAAGAGTTTTTGTAGGTGAACGTTTTGAAAAGATGGTAAAAGAGTTAGCGAAACGTAATGTTATAGTATATGAAAAATAAATATATATTTTAAAGGAAGAAAAGTCTGCCCATATATTTGCAAGAGCAAATATATGGGCAGATTTATTTATAGTTAAAAACAATTAAAAAAGTATCAATGAATTACCAATTTAAAACAACTGCAAAATTATAAAAGATTTCAAATATTGTTATTCATTTTCTAAGTGCAAAAAGAGGGAAAATAATTATTTAATAGAAAAAGAATTTTATAATCACAAATATTATAAGGAGGGGTTTTATGC
>DUOC01000046.1 GCA_012839065.1 Thermoanaerobacterales bacterium
AATAATGATAAACACTATTACTTGTTACTTTTTAAATTTCAAACCTAATCCTCAAATACGACCCTGCCATCCATTATTGTTAGGATTACCTTGGTTTTTGGAATTTCCTGAACTGGAATGTTAAATAAATTTTTATCTAATGCTATAATATCGGCAAAATTCCCAGGTCTTAAAACCCCCAGCTCATGCTCTCTTTTAACCACATAGGCAGGTTCTGCAGTATAAGCATGAAGCGCTTCTTTTACTGAAAGTTTTTCCTCAGGATTCCACCCACCTTTAGGCTCGCCATCATCGTGGACCCTTGTTACTGCCCGGAATATTCCTGGCATAGGATTGAGATCAACTACAGGACAATCACTGCCAAAAACAATCTTTACATTATGTTTTAACAAAGTCCTAAATGCCCATGTATAACGAATTCTCTTTGGCCCTAATCGCGAAGGATAGGGATGATTTTTAAAAAATTTATCAGAAATTATATGCTCTGGTTGCATTGATGCAACAACCCCAAGTTCTGCAAAGCGCTTTATATCTTCAGGGTGAATTACCTCTATATGCTCAATACTATGTCTCGTATCTTTTTTGCCATTTGCTTTTCGAGCAGTTTCAATTGCATCAAGACCCATTCGCACAGCACCATCACCACATGCGTGAAGACTTACGGCAAAATTCTCCTTATCGGCATTTACTACTAGTTCTTTAAGATAATCAGGATCAATTGCCGGTTTCCCACGGGTTTGAGGCTTATCAGAATAGGGTTCACATAAAAACGCAGTATAGGTCGCAGGCACTCCATCTAGAAATTGTTTAAGCCCTGAAACCTTTATCTTGTCAGAATTATATTTTTCCCTCAAACTTAAAACTTTTTCTAGGTTTCCATCTAATCCCGGATAAGCATGCAGTCTTGCTGTAAGCTCTCCATTCTCTTCTAACTTATTATAAACACTAAGATCTCCAAAGTCTTGGCCTAAAAATAATTGCATATCACGGATTGATGTCACACCACAGCTTGCAGCTTTGCTTAAAAGCTTTTTAAGAATTTTCTCCTGTTGTGAATGAGATAAGGCTAAAGCCTCACTTACCAAACTCATAGCCCCTTCTAACAACACTCCCGTCGGCTGACCACTTTCATCACGTAAAACCTTTCCACCTGCAGGATCTTCAGTGTTTTCATTTATGTGACAAACCTCTAGCGCCTTACTGTTGACCCAACAGCTGTGCCCTTCATAATTTAACAAAAAAACCGGTCTGTCGGAAATATATCGATCTAAAGAATCTCGTGTAGGCATTTTCCCACTTTCCCAAAAACCAGGGAACCAGGAAAACCCTAGGACCCAATGAGTATTTGGGGTTTTCTTCGCGAACTCACCTACAAGCTTGGCTGCCTCTTCTTCAGATTTGGTATTCTTTAAGTTTACACAGATTTCATATAATCCACTAAAAATTACATGGACATGGCTGTCATGAAATCCTGGCATGACCAACTGATCTTTAAATTCATATATTTTGGTATCTCCACCAATCAAGTTCTCAACATCTTTGGCTTCCCCCAAGGCTAAAATTTTGTTACCTGAAATAGCCAACGCCCCTGGCTTAGGATCTGTTACTCCATCAAATAAAACATTACTTTTTACAATAATATCGGCTTTTTCTGAAACCGTTGTCAATAAAATTCTCCTTTCTTAATCCTATATTTTTAGTTTAATTTGTGAAAATTAGTTGCTATTCGATAAGTTTATTATAGCATATTCTTGAATCCTTTCTCAAAGTAAGGGCTATGAACTAACACAAAAGAAATTATGTTTTTAAGAATACTATTCTAATGGTTCAAAATCCTTATCTTTAACCCCACCGGGCAGTGATCACTCCCCATAATATCCGAATAAATCATTGCATCTTCAATTTTATCTTTCAATTTATCAGACACAATAAAATAATCTACTCTCCACCCAACATTTCTCTCTCTAGCCCTTGTAATATATGACCACCAAGTATAGGCACCTTCTTTATCCGGATAGAGATAGCGGAAACTGTCTGCAAAGCCTGCCTCAAGAAGTTTTGTCATTTTATGCCTTTCTGCATCAGTAAAACCTGCATGTTCTTTATTAGATCCAGGGT
>DUOC01000047.1 GCA_012839065.1 Thermoanaerobacterales bacterium
GAAAATTCAAGCAAATCTGCAAAATCAAAATCTGCTGTAGTATGGATGACCCGCCTTATAATCGGCCATTCTTTGCTTTCTAATAGTTTTTTATCGACGTGGCTTTCAATTATTTCAAAGCTCTTTTTTTCTATGGTTTCAGGATCTTCTATATATATTAGATCTGACATAATGCTCCTTCAGCCCTTTCTATCAGTATGTCTGCGATACGCTCATCAAAACCTATAGGATCAGCCATATAAATAGTTACATAAGGATTTTCTTCCCTTGCTTTTTTCAGTTCCTTGGGTATATCATGCAAAATATGGTTGCCCTTGTATAAGAACATTGGCAGGGCAATTATTTCAGCGGCTCCTTCTTTGCATATATCTGCAATTGCTTCAGGGATGCTCGGGCTATTAAACTCCATAAAAGCAACCTTTACATCACTATAAAGGTTTTTTGCACTGATACTGTCTCTCATTTTGTAGGTGATTTCCGTAATAGATTCTGCTTTACTGCCGTGGGATAAAATTAATAATACCTTATCCATTATCGATTTCTCCTTTCCACATAAGACATTTTTCCAGAAAACTATCTATCAGTTCAGGGTATGCATAGAAATCAATGTGAACATATGTGGCTAAACAGTTTTTATATATATAGCCGCACTGCCAACTATTAGTTAATCCGGGTTTTGTTACAATATAACTTAAATCTGCAGAAGAACCATCTATTTTAGAATAGTGAAATTCCTGTCCATTAAAGATTTTACCCTTAGGTGCCAGTATGTTGTTTTTTAGAGTTTTGACTGATACATATCCGAAATTTTGAAGCTGCTTTGTCATAACTGATGTTCCATCAAAGATTCCAACCATAGGGTTAAGATTTCCTTTAAGATCTTGTATGGATTTCATAAGATACATGAGACCTCCGCCTTCGGCATAAGTCGGAAGACCGCTATTTATTGCTTTTGATATGGAGTTCATCATGGGTTTATTTTTACTTAACAGGTCTGCAAATTTTTCCGGAAAACCACCACCTATATATAGACCTGAAACACCTTTAGGAAGGCTGGCATCTTGGATAGGGCTGAAGGGTATAAAGGTAACTCCTTTTTCCTCGAAAAGCTCTAATCCTGCTTGATAGTAAAAGCAGAAGGCTTTATCTTGAGCTAAAGCAATTTTTATTTTATTTTTCTTGCTTAGAGAAGAGGAATTATCTTCATCATAAACAGTTTCTTCATTTTTAGCTATCTTTATTATTTCGTCTATATCAATATGTGTGTGAATATAATCATAAAGTTTTTCAAGTTTCCCGTTAAGGTCTTCCAATTCATTGTGAGGTATCAGCCCCAAAGCTCGTTCAGGTATAACCAGGTCGGGATTTTGCGGCAGATAACCTAAGACTTTTAACCCGGTGTCTTGGTGGATACATTTTTTTAAAAGCTTGAAATGTTCTTGGCTTCCTACCCGGTTAAGGATAACCCCGACCAGGTTAAGTTCAGGATCTAGTTTTTGGTATCCCAGCACTACTGCGGAAACACTTTTTGACATGGCTTTCCCATCGACTACTAATATCACGGGAAGGTCCAGAAGCTTTGCTATGTGGGCACTGCTTCCCCATCCTGTCTCGTCCCTGCCGTCAAATAGCCCCATGACCCCTTCAACAATGGCTATATCTCCAAGGATGGACTTAGTGCTGTAAAGCCTTTTTAATTTCTTTTCCCCTTGCATATGGAGATCAAGATTGTAAGAGAAGTTTCCCGTTACTAGCCGATGGTAAGTAGGATCCACAAAATCGGGACCGATTTTAAAAGGCACAACTCTATATTTTTTTGAAAGGGCTCCCATTAAGCCCAAACTAATAGTGGTTTTCCCACATCCGCTATGGGTTCCTGTGATTACAATACCTCGAGTCATTATCCTTCCACCTTTAATAAATATTGATTCTAGTATAGACACAATAGAAATTAACTAACTTCGGTGAAGATAACAGCACCTCACTTACTTAATTATGGAAAGACCAAATCCTCTTGCAAGCTTTAGAGGGTAAATCGGCAAATGGGATATCCCATTTGCCGGTATCTAACAAATACGATTATTATTCTTCTTCAACACCTAAAGGGTTGCCATCAATACAGTCTTGAACTCTTTGCACGTACAGATCCTGATAACCGGGATTTTCACCTAAACCGTGTAAATAGATATTAACTGCAAAACCTTCTTTTTCAAGGATACTCTTCCAAGAATCATCTTCATCTCCAGCCATATCGTTAGAGGCATGGTCTCCGGCTACAAGCATATAAGGCATTAATGTAACCTCTTTAATCTTATTTTCCTTCAATTTGGCAATAATATCATCAATTTCCGGGTACCCTTCAACAGTTCCAACGAAAACATTTAAGCCTTCATCAGATAATACGCTTTGTAAGCAAGAGTAGCAAGCATTAGCCGGGTGACTTGTGCCATGGCCCATTAATACTACTGCTTGATCTTTATCTAATTCAGGTAATTGCAGCTTTAAGGTTTCTACTGCTGCTTTATAATCTTCTATACCGTATAGAACAGGCCTGCCTACAGTTATTTCCTTGAAAGAATCTTTAAATTCGTTTACAACAGTTAGCACTTCTTCATATTCAATGCCGGGGATAATATGTAAAGGCTGTACAATAACTTCGGTAAATCCATCTTCTTTCATTTTTGACAAAGCTTCTTCAGGGGTATCTATTTCAATATTGTCCCTTTCTTTTAACTTTTTAATGATCATTTTAGATGTGAAAGCTCTACGAACTTCATAATCAGGGAAACTTGCAGCTATTTTTTCTTCACAAGCCTCAATAGTTGCTTTTCTGGTGTCGGGATAACTAGTTCCAAAACTGACGACCAAAATACCTTTTTTATTTGCTTGTTCTTGGCTTGTTCCATTGTCCTTATCGGTTTCACTATCTGCAGGTTGTTGTGAATTATCACAAGCTGCCAGCAATAAAGAGCAGATTAAGAAAACAACGATCATCAAAACATGATATTTCTTAATTTTTCCAGATATCATCAATACCACTCCCCTATGATTTTTGTTCTCATATCCTGTATTTACCATATAAAGACCCCTTGACTACGAATTGTCAAGGGGTTTCCATTTCAAATATACACATAGTTACACCTCCCTATCTCTCGTAGGACCCTGTGTAAATCAATGTAGGCAGGTCTCCTGGCTTAGGTTCATCGCCCCTTATGCCTTCCCGGTTTCCCAGTGGCTTATAAGATAAGGCAGCTCACCATTACAGTGGCGGGACCGCATGGGATTTCCACCCATTTCCCTTTTAATCAATAAACAGCACCTACACCATAATATTAAATTTTTTCAGTTTAAGTCTATCATAAAATCATTGCCTGCACAAGGCATATAAATAGATTTTGTGTTAATCATTTTCACAAAAAACACTTTTTACATCAAATCAAGTATTGATTTATCTCCATTGACATCGGCATCCTGTTAAATTTCAATAACTGTACCAACATTGCAGAAGAAAAACCTTTCTCCAAATTCTTGACTCAATCGTATAGATGTTTCTAATCCTGTGCAGTGTGAAACACCTATTTTTGCAATGTCAAACTCTTTTAATGATTTAATGCTCGCATTGCGCTGTTCTACACTTACAGAACCCAAATGAGTTCCGCCGATTATGGCATTTATATGGTTCTGACCCGTTTTTTCGATAGCATAATTTATAATATTTATGATGCCCGCATGTGCACAGCCAAGTATTATAAACAGCCCTTCCTCATTTTCAATTATTAAAGACTGATCATCCATTATCAAATCTTGTTTTTTCCCTTCTTCTGTGAGTATTATTAAATCCTTATCTCCCTTTTCAAAAGGACTTTTTCTTAGGACCTCACCGGTTAATGTCATTCCGGGAACAATTTCCTGCCAGCTGGTGTTAAAGCGAAATTGCGCTCCTCGGCTTTCCAGCAATGTTTGCGGAAACGGGATTCCAATATAATCTATTGAGCTGCCTCTGAAGGCATAACTGTCTTTAAACAGCTCCGGATGGGCATATACATCGACAGGGGCTGCATCAAGTAATACATCTAAAAGCCCGCCGGTATGGTCAAAATGGTGGTGGCTTAAAAAGATGCCTTTAATACTCGATAAATCTTTATTAAGCACTCGTGCGTTATTAATAACGGCTTTACCTTGCCCTGTATCAAAAAGAAAATTACCTTCATTTGTCTCAAGAAAAACTGACCATCCATGTTCAGCTACAGCACCGTTATTACCGATTACATAGTTTTCACATAATACTGTTGCCTTTGCCTTCAAAAAAAACACCCCCTCATGAAATTAAATTTATTTTGGATATGTTTTACCTGGATTCAGTATAATTATATTTTTGAGCATATGTCAATATCTATTTTCCTGAACAGTGAATGAATTATTAATTTTTTCTATGTTTATGGTTTCAAAATATGGTATTATAAAAAGTAGCAAATCAAAATTTAATATTTTGACACGATTCTGCAAGACAGTTAACAAGTTAAATTTAATATTTGATGTATGCGATAAGAAAGGAGAAGCATTAGGATATGAAGAAGATTTATGGTGTTATATGTGTTGTTATTTCTTCGATAGGTTTTGGTCTTATGCCAGTTCTAGCGAAATTAGCATATGAATCAGGTGGCAATACCTATAATGTTTTATTCTATCGTTTTTTATTCGCATTAATAGTGTTATGGATATATAATTTGATTACTGGCAAATCTATGAAAATAACTAAAGAACAATTAAAACTAATATTTATAATTGGATTAGTAGGATATTATACAACATCATTGGCATTATTTATGGCTTATAACTATGTGCCAGTTGGAGTAGCAACAACAATACACTTTATCTATCCTGCAATTGTAACTGCTGCATCTTATTTTCTCTATAAAGAGAAGATTACCCCCTTAAAAGTATTTGCACTGGTTTTATCTTTTATTGGTGTTTTCATGATCATTGGTATAAGCAGTGATGTATCGCTTGATATAAGAGGTATTGTGCTGTCGGTAGTTTCTGCAGCAGTCTGGGCAGTTTATGTATTAGGAGTAGCAAATCCGTTATTAGAAGGGATCAACAGCAGTGTTTTAGTTTTCTACATATCAGTAATTTCATGTATTGGTAATGGCACAGCCCAAGCCCTGACCAGCAAGCTGAATCTGCTAATACCCGGTAAGGCACTTATTATGGTATTACTGCTTACGCTCTTATCCACTGTTATCCCAATGGTGACTTTTGGCATCGGTATCCAAGCTATAGGACCTGGCAGTGCATCTATACTAAGTACTTTGGAGCCTGTAACAAGCCTTATAGTAGGATATTTATTATTGAGTGAACCCATTACGTGGCAGATGATTACAGGTGCGCTCTTTATACTTGCAGCAGTAATATTGCTGTCAGTCCAAAAGAGTGATAAGGGATAAAGGTATGACGTATGACTACTATGACAATCAAAAAGTCATCAATCTGCTATTTTCTCAATTTTTCTATTCAGCAAAATGTATCCAAATCGTTGTATTAAAAGAAACATATGTTATAATGAAAATAACATGATTTTTCAGAAAACTATGGGGATAAAAATAACAGCCTTGTAAACATGCGCACTTTAGTGGTGTTATTAGCCTATAGTCTTTGTGAAAAGTATCTTCCCTGAGATATTCAAGAAGATTGCCTATATGGGTTCTGTGGAATCATTTACCAAATTGTTTGAAGACAAGGACTTCTATGAACTTATGATGGAAGAAGTGGGGAAGGAAGTATATAAGAAGCTGAGAAAAAGGTAATTGACAGAGATGCGAAAAGGATTGTTTCTGATTATTTTGGAGAATGACCTTTTTGCACTAAAAGGAATATATTGATATAATGGGAATACACGGTTAGCCTACCTATAAAGGATTGAAACTACGTCTCAATCCTTTTTGACGTTAAAAAAACCGTTACTAGCCTATCTATGAGGAATTAAAACTGGTGAAAGAAATAGGACAAGCAGTAGCCAATAAGATCCAAAAAGTGGTGGCAGAGGCTGGGGGGTAAAGTTTATATACATAAGGAGGTTTAAGGATTGAAAAAATTAATTGTTATGTTGTTAGTGGTGGCTATTGTTATTACTATGACAGCTTGCGGCGAGAAAACAAATGGAGTAGAAGAACCCTCTGGAGAGGTAGGACAAATAGAAGATATAAAAGACGGAAACGGTGGAGATATTGACGTGGAGGAGTCTGAAAAATTGGGGGATGAGCAAGAAGATGAAATAGAAGAAAGAGACAAAGCAGATGATTTTACTATGAAGGACGTAAATGGAAACGAAGTATCGTTATTTGACTTCCTAGGGAAAAAGATAGTGTTAATATTTTGGGGAACAACTATCATGGAAGACGATGTGGTGGCTGTTCCTCCGGGTTTTGAGGAAAAGCTGCAAGAATACGAGGAATTACATCAAAAGTCTAAAGATAGCGACTATGTAGTTGTGACTGTGGCAGGAACCAGTGACGAAAACATTATAAAGGATTATGTAAAGGGCAAGGGGTATACTATGCCGATATTATTAGATACTGAATCCATAGGATATTACATTTACGGTGCTATGGCGATACCCACTATATATTATATAGATAGCGAAGGGTATATAGTAGATACTGGGGGTTCAAGAACAACAAAGGAGGATATATTAGATGCTGTAGAAAATATGGATTAGCTTTAGTGACTACTATATTCTTATTGAGTGGCTAAATCAGTATAACAAACTGGTTTTAGAAAGTGTTGCTTAACTGCCGCCGGATGGAACCATAGAGATAAAAACTCAACAACATACCTGCTTTCAACCTTGGCAAAAAGACCCCATTATCAGCAGCTTTAAGGGGCATACAACGTGGCAGGTATGCAGTATAGATCATTTGTAATGGGGAGAACTTTTATTATAATTATCCTACAACAACTTGACACTATCAGGTTATATTTTCTTTTGGAAAATATATGGGGAAATGGTATAATATAAATATACTCAATTTTCAAACACTTATTTTTGGACTTACATAAAAGTATAAAAAGGCATAAAAAGGATTAGAATAGACCCTCCATAATAAAAAAATAGTTGTTCAACATTTTCAACCTACCTATAGGAATTGAAACATACCACACATATTCAGAATATTATGAATTATACTTTGTCGACTTTCTATAAAGTACAAGCCTTTATCCAAAGCAGCTAACTGTATGAAGTTAGTAGATAATATTTTACAAGTCCATATTAAGATGCTGAAGTAGTTGTAAAATCAACTATGGCAGTTATAAGGATTGTTTAGACAAGGTGGTGAACTATGAGAGAGTTAGCCAGTTTAGGCACTATCACCCTAAGTCAGCATGAATTTCGTTTACTGATTGATTCGCTCTCGGACGGGGTAGTTCTGACCGATGCAGCGGGTATTATTCTAATGGTTAATCATAACTGGGAGAAGATCAGCGGGATTTCAAGGCAGGAAGTAGAAAACCGAAATGTAAGGGTATTGGTGCGCAAAGGTTACTATTCTCATTCTGTTGTTGCCCAATCTTTAAGTGAGGGGCAGTCAGCGGCATCGATAGTGCGTTTTGCTAATGGCACAGAGGCTTTGGCAACTGCTATACCGGTACGGGCTGAAAGCGTTATAAAGTTGGTTATTTGTAGTGTCCAAGACATAATAGAGTTAGAAGCTAATTATCGGGCTTGGAAAAACAGCCAATATCTGAAAGCAAGCTTGCCTAAAGAGTGGGAAGAATATTCTAAAGATATACCGGAGCTGAATCATATAGTTGCTCACAGTGCTGCTATGCAGTCTTTGCTTCGTTCCCTGCTTCAAGTGGCAAAGGTAGATTCTACTGTACTTTTTACGGGGGAATCCGGTACAGGGAAAACTTATTTAGCTCGCTTGCTGCATTCATTAAGTCCTCGAAGTGGACGGGGACGTTTTTTGGCTGTCAACTGCGCAGCTGTTCCGCCTACATTATTAGAATCGGAGCTGTTCGGTTATGAGGGTGGGGCATTTACAGGGGCTCGTCGTGAAGGGAAGGTAGGATTAGTAGAAGCTGCTCAAGGGGGGACATTACTCCTTGATGAAATAGCAGAACTACCATTAGAATTGCAGGCTAAACTGCTGGAAGTTTTGCATTCTAAGACTTTTGTACGTATTGGCTCAACACGTACTCGTTTTAGCGATGTACGGTTTATTTGTGCCACCAATCACAACTTAGAAAATATGGTGGCGAAAGGACGCTTCCGGGAAGACCTGTACTGGCGTATAAATGTTCTACCGGTTTATGTACCGCCGCTAAGAGAACGACGGGAAGACATTGCCGCTTTAGCGAGTCTATTTCTAAAACGGTTTAATGAATATTATGATATGGATAAAAAATTGGCACCTGATGTTTTACGC
>DUOC01000048.1 GCA_012839065.1 Thermoanaerobacterales bacterium
ATGATTCAATTTATGGAACGGGTAGTAATGAGATAGCAGATATTGTTGAGGAGAATATAAAGAGGAATATTATGTGTCAAGATATATATGCCAGAATGAAAGAGATAGAATATTTTAATTTTAGGGTGGCAGATTCTTTACCTGACGGGATCTTATTATTAGATAAAAAAGGGTATGTGAGGTATTACAATAAAAAAGCCCTGGATGTAATAGGTATACCTGAAGAAACAGTAACAACAAAGCCCCTTCAAGATTTTTATCTAACAAAATTGAAGGTTATGGAAGTTCTTAAAAGCGGGGAGCCTATATTTGATAAAGAGATTTTTGTGACAACAAAAAAGGGAGAAAAACAGCATCTGTTTAAAACTATATTACCTATAAAAGATGAAAAGGGAAATGTAATAGGTGTATTAGATAAAATACAGGGAATACAAAGGGCAAAAAGCTTTATAAATAATTTGTCTGTTTCTAGAGCAGTTTATACTTTTAACAGGATAGTGCATGAGAGCCAGGCAATGAAAAAAACAATACAAACTGCAAAATCTGTTGCAGATACAGATATGACAGTTCTCATCCAAGGTGAAAGCGGTACAGGGAAGGAACTATTTGCACATGCAATACACAATGCCAGTTCACGGGCTTCAAAACCTTTTGTTATATTGGATTGTTCTACTATTCCTAAAGAACTTATTGAAAGCGAACTATTTGGATATGCCGAAGGGGCATTTACAGGCGCAAAAAAAGGCGGAAAATTAGGTAAATTTGAGCTTGCAAATGGAGGCACAATATTTTTAGATGAAATTGGGGAAATGTCTTTCTATATGCAGGCAAAGCTGTTGAGGGTTCTTCAAGATGGAACCTTTACTAGGGTTGGAGACAATCAATTGATGAAGGTTGATGTAAGGGTAATTGCTGCTACAAATAGAAAATTAGAAGAAGAAGTTCGGAACAAGAACTTTAGAGAAGATTTATATTATAGATTAAATATGATGACGATAAACATCCCGCCTTTAAGAGAAAGAAGGGATGATATACCTGTATTGGCAGAACATTTTCTATACTATGCCTGCAATAAATTGGATAAAGGAGATATAGTAATTGGGGAACAGGTTTATAGGATACTTATGAGTTATGATTGGCCGGGGAATGTAAGACAGCTTCAAAACGTTATATTCAGGGCAGTAAATATGTGTAAGGGTCCTGAAATACTGCTTGAACATTTACCTGATGCTATAATCAATAATACAGAACTGCGAGGTATTCAATCGAATCTCTATATGCTGCCAAACAAAAAGGAAAAACAATTAAAGAAGATAGAAGCTGCAGAAGCCAGTTACATACTAAAGACTTTAGAAAAAAATGAATGGAATAAAAAGAAAACAGCAGAGGCATTAGGAATATCCAGGAGTACTTTATATAGAAAACTAAATAAATATAATATTCAATAGACCAATTTTTTTTAGGATTAACTGAGTCATAATAGTACACTGTAACAAAAAAACATGAAACAGATGTGTCAATATGAGACACAATCGAAAATGCTCGTATAGAGGCGAACCCCCTGCAAATTATAAGGGGGGTTCTTTTTTTATTTGTTTGGTACGATTTTTGCTCTTATATATTGATAAATACATTTAAGGGGGAGAATTAATCATGAAAGAAGTGGTAATTGTAAGTGGAGCTAGGACACCTATAGGAACATTTGGGGGTTCATTTAAGGATATACCAGCTCCAAGGCTAGGCGAAGTTGCAATAAGAGAAGCTGTAAAAAGGGCAAACATTGAACCTGAACA
>DUOC01000049.1 GCA_012839065.1 Thermoanaerobacterales bacterium
AAATCTGGGAGGTAATATTCAGCTTGGTGGTATGGGGTTGGCTGCAATCATAGGGATAATACTTAATTTGATACTGCCAAGAAATGAAGCAGAATAAGAAGATTAAAAAGAACCTTTCCTTCTTTAGGTAAATATACTAATGTATAAGTTTTTACTAAAGAAAGGAGGGTTTTTTGATTATAGAGATTTACACTCATAAAGATAATATTATTCAATAATTGAAATTATACTGCAGACATTTGATATAATAGTGTATGAGATCTCCGAACGTGCTGATTTTGTTTATTTGAGTTAATGCGCCTGTTAGACTGAAAATAGAAATTTTACTCAAAATCTGATATAATTTTATAAAAAAGGAGATGGCTATGAGTAGCAAAGTTTACTTTACTGATATGTCTGCAAAGAGCGGAAGGAACCTATTAGATAAAACAGAAGCCCTGTTTTTAAGATCCGGGATTGCGGATATCATCGAAAAAGGCGATCTGGTTGCTGTAAAGATACATTTTGGTGAAACCGGGAATATAGCATTTATTCCCCCACCTATAGTTAGAGTAATAGTCGATCAGATAAAGGCAAAGGGCGGAAAACCTTTTCTAACTGATGCAAATACACTTTATAATGGCACAAGGAAAAACGCTGTAGACCATCTAGAAACTGCTTTAAGAAACGGTTTCTCTTATGAAACCGTTGGTGCTCCATTAATTATAGCAGATGGACTAAAGGGGCATGACTTTGTTAATGTAACTATTGAAGGTAAACATTTTAATGAGGTTAAGATAAGCAGTGCCATACATTATGCTGATGTCTTTATTGCTGTAAGTCATGTTAAGGGGCATGATCTGTTCGGGTTTGGGGGTGCACTGAAGAATACAGGGATGGGAAGTGGTGCACCGGCAGGGAAACAAATGATGCATTCTGATGTAAAACCCAAAATCAAGGAAGATAAGTGTATTGGATGTGGAACGTGTATCAGAGTTTGCCCTGAACATGCTATAACCCTAAAAGAGAATAATAAAGCATTTATCAATCCGGATTTATGTATCGGGTGTGGTGAGTGTGTAGCATTCTGTCCCATGCGTGCTATACCAGTTAATTGGAGAACCGATGAGGCTTCAGCTCAGGAAAAAACCGCAGAATTTGCATTAGGCGTTGTGGAGCCCAAAAAGGGCAAATGCGGCTTTATAAATTTTATTATTAATGTTTCTCCACACTGTGACTGCTGTACATGGAATGATGTTCCACTTGTGCCCGATTCGGGTATGATGGCATCAATGGACCCCGTAGCCATTGACCAGGCATCACTTGACATAATAAATAAGGCAGCTATTATTCCCAATTCGATTCTTGGAGGGAAACCTGATGCAGCTGATAAATTTGAAGCAGTACATAATCGTAAGTGTAGTTATATACTTGAACATGGAGAAAAAATAGGTTTAGGTTTAAGAGAATATGAACTTGAAAGTTTTTGGACCCGTTGACAGCTGATTAGCATATAAGTTTTAGTAATCTCTTAACATTTAAGTGATAAGAGATTACTTTTTTTTATATAGATATATTAGTGATAAAAATTGATTTTCTGGCCAATCTATAAAGGTATTTATATATTTTTGTAGAACTATTCATAGAACTTATTGAATATTTACAATATATATTGTTTTTTCGGTTTACAGAATATTCAGGGAAAAGGGGGAATGTTAAGTGCGTGTACTTCTTTCGGGCAATGAGGCTATTGCCAGAGGAGCATATGAATATGGCATAAGTGTTGCAACGGCTTATCCCGGTACTCCCAGTACAGAAATCCTTGAGAATATGGTAAATTACAAAGACAACATATACTGTGAATGGGCGCCTAATGAGAAAGTAGCGATGGAAGTTGCTATCGGGGCTTCATTGGGGGGAGCAAGGGCATTGGTTGCTATGAAACACGTGGGGTTAAATGTAGCATCGGATCCGTTTTTGACCCTGTCATACACAGGGGTAAAAGGTGGGCTTGTAATAGTATCAGCAGACGATCCTGGGATGCACAGCTCTCAGAACGAGCAGGATAACCGCCACTATGCTCGGATGGCAAAGGTGCCGATGTTGGAACCAAGCGATAGTCAGGAAGCTAAGGATTATGTTGGAATTGCTCTCGAAATAAGTGAAGTTTTTGATGCACCTGTGTTATTAAGGACTACTACGAGGGTATCTCATACAAAGACTGTAGTAAGATTGAGCGAAAGGGAAAAAATACCTGCTCCCAGTGAATTTGAAAGAGCACCCGGTAAATACGTGATGGTGCCGGCTAATGCAAGAATGAGGCATATTGCAGTTGAAGAGAGACTGGAAAGGTTGAGACAATATGCAGAAGAGACCGATATTAACAGGATTGAATGGAGAGATAAAAAAGTAGGAGTTATAACCAGCGGGATATCATACCAATATGTAAGAGAGGCAATGCCTGATGCATCTATATTAAAGTTAGGTATGACATATCCATTAGCAGAGAATCTTATCAGAAAATTTGCTAATGGAGTAGAAACCCTTTATGTAGTTGAAGAATTAGATCCTTTTCTTGAAGAGCAAATAAAGGCAATGGGTATAAATGTTATAGGTAAGGAAAAACTCCCTATACTTTATGAATTTGATCAAAGTATAATTAGGGAGAAACTCGCTGATGAAAAGATTGAATTGAAGAACTTTTTAGGAGAAACTCAACTTCCTCCCAGACCCCCTGTTTTATGTCCCGGATGCCCACACAGAGGAGTGTTTTATATACTCAAGAAGTTAAAACTTGTGGTTATGGGGGATATCGGATGTTATAGCCTTGGGGTAGCACCACCTTTGGCAGCTCTAGATTCTACAGTATGTATGGGTGCAAGTGTTGGAATGACCTTTGGTGCGGAACTTGCTTTAAAAGAAAATATTAAGGGCAAAATAGTAGGTGTAATAGGGGATTCGACTTTTATCCATTCAGGGATAACTGGTCTTATCGATATAGTTTACAACAAAGGGGCCTCTACTATAATCATACTTGACAACAGGACAACTGGTATGACAGGGCATCAAGATAATCCAGGCACAGGCAGGACTTTAAAGGGAGAAAGGACCCATCAATTAGACTTAAAAGAAGTAGTAAGAGCAGTAGGTATTAAAAACGTCAGAGTTATTGATCCTTATAATTTAGAAGAGACAGAAAAAGTTATTACAGAAGAGATTAATAAGGATGAACCTTCGGTAATAATTACAAATAGACCCTGTGTGTTAATAGTTAAAGACGAAAAGCAGAATAAATATCGTGTAGATGCAAAGCTTTGCAAAAACTGTGGTATGTGCTATATGGTAGGCTGTTCGGCAATATATAGGGAGGATAACAAGGCGAATATTGATGAAATATTTTGTGCCGGGTGTGGGGTATGTGCACAAGTTTGCCGGTTTAATGCCATAAAAAAGGTTGGTGATATGGATGACCAATAAGGTAATGAGTATTATGGTGGTTGGCGTAGGGGGCCAGGGTGTAATACTTGCAAGTGAGCTTTTATGTGAGGCAGCTATGCGTATGGGCTATGATGTTAAGAAATCGGAAATCCATGGGATGGCACAAAGAGGGGGCAGTGTTGTAAGCAGTGTTAGGTATGGAGAAAAGGTATATTCTCCGCTTATAACAAAAAGGGAAGCAGATATATTGCTTTCATTTGAACAGCTGGAAACCTTGAGATGGTTAGATTATATAAAGCCTGAAGGCAAGATAGTTATTAATGATCAGAGGATAGTACCTATGGCTGTTGCAGTAGGGCAGGGGGAATATCCAGATGTGTTTGGGATATTAAATAGGGTAACAGACAAGGTTTATAAATTAAACGGTCCTGATATTGCACAACAAGTAGGGGATATAAGAGCAGTTAATGTAGCTCTTGTAGGTGCACTCTCGATTCATTTGGATATACCGATGGAGCTTTGGCGGAAAGTAATTGAAAGCAGAGTTCCTCCCGAGACTCTTGATATAAACCTAAAGGCATTTGAGATGGGCAGGACATTAATGAAGGTTCCTTGATTAATCAAGGAACCTTTTCCAATTCTTACATATAAAAGCTGATTCTAGTGCAGAGTCTTGATTTTAGAAGAGGTACAGTCATATTCACCTAAGGACTGAAATAAAAATCAACTTAATTTTATAAAGGAAAAAGTATTTTATTGTCGAATTACATTATCAAACATATTAATAATTATTAGGGTGGGAATAGACTGTGATATACAGAAACATTACTAATAGATTTAGCGTTTTTTTTATTATATTAATATTTTTTACTGTTCTATTGTTACAAGGTTGTTCGGCAAATACTAATGCTGCAGTAAGTACAATACCAAATTCCACCTCAAGTAATATATCGGACTTTTTAACACAGCCGTTACTAAAAGTAGAGCCAATATGGACACCTGTCGAAGTTAAAGCAATCTACTTGACGGGTTTTTCGGCAGGGAATAAAAAACGTTTTGAGCAATTACTGAATTTAGTAAAATCTACAGAGCTGAATGCAATGGTGATCGACATAAAAGATGAAAATGGATTAACTTATAATTCTAAAGTGCCTCTTGCTGAAGAAACCGGTTCAAATACTAACAGGATACCGGATTTAGAAAATATTGTAAATATTCTTAACGAAAATAACATATATCCGATCGCAAGAATAGTAGTGTTCAAGGATAGAATACTGCCAGCAAATATGCATGAGCTTGCAGTTAAGCACAAAGATGGTGGAATTTGGAAAGATAGAAAAGGAATTCCGTGGGCTGATCCATATAATAAAAAAGTATGGGAATATAATATAGATTTGGCTGAAGAAGCTGCCAGATTGGGATTTAAGGAGATTCAATTCGATTATGTACGTTTCCCCTCAGATGGTAATTTAAATGATATTGTATATGACAACTATAACGGACTTTCTCGTTCTGAGACAATCTGTGAATTTTTAAATTATGCAAGAGAAAGACTTGCTCCACACGGTATTTATGTGTCAGCAGATATTTTTGGTCTGGTAAATTCTGCACAGGATGATATGGGGATCGGACAAGTATTAGAGGATATTGCAGAATCTGCTGATTTTATATGCCCAATGGTTTATCCTTCTCATTATGCACCTGGTTCTTATGGGATACAAAACCCTGATGCTGCACCTTATCAGACTGTTTATGCCAGCTTGAATCATGCGGTAAGGCGTCTCGGTAAACTAGAATCGAAAAAGGCGGTTATCCGCCCTTGGCTCCAGGATTTTACACTGGGACACAGATACGGAGCAGAAGAAGTTAGAGCACAAATAAAGGCAGTTTATGATGCCGGGCTTAAAGAGTGGATTCTGTGGAACCCAAGTAATTATTATAATATTGGAGCATTAAAGAAGGAGTAATATTTGACATTGTCAGCAGCAAATGATACTATTTTATTATTAAAAATAATAATAACTATTAAGTAGATGTTAGGAGGTGTCTGGTATTGGCAGTCTACAAGTGCAAACAGTGCGGCTATGAAAAAGAATCAAGGTGTAAACCAAAGAAGTGTCCTGAATGCGATGCAAAGAATAATTTTGAAAAAGCTGATAAAAAATAGTATTAAAGGGAGTTTGATTTAATTATGAACGGTAAAAAAGGCTTTATAAGGATGACCAAGCAGAGGAAAGTTATCTTGGACATTCTAAGAAATACAAAATCTCATCCTACTGCAGATTGGGTTTATGAAAAAGTAAAGCAGAAGATACCAAATATCAGCCTCGGTACCGTTTACAGGAATCTGAATATATTGAACGATATGGGTGAAATAATGGAATTAAACTATGGCAGCGCATACAGCAGATTTGACGGCAATCCTGAAAATCATTATCATTTTGTCTGTGAGAACTGTGGAAGGGTGTTTGATCTGGATGAACAGGTTAATAAGGAAATAGATAAGCGGATAGAAGAAAAAACCGGGTTTTCCGTCAAATATCACAGGCTTGAGTTTTATGGTATATGTAGTGAGTGCAGGGAAGAATAGAAGAAATAAATGATGATATGCGGCAGATATTTCTGTCGCTAATTTTATTTTGAACTCCTGCCTCCTACCCCGTTTTACATTGTAGGTTCGCAGAAAGCTGCCTCTGCTATGGAAGAACGGTGTGCCTAAGGGGATCACTTACCGTTATCTTCACCTCAGAAGAATTTCTATACTCAAAATTTAAAAGCATATGCAATAGCTTGTATGGTAAAGATAACCTTGAAAAAGTCTCTAAATTGTATTTAAATATGCCGCAAAAGGGTTAGACAATACAATATATTGTGGTATATAATTAATAATGCTTCTATATATAGTTCGAGGAGGGACATTGATGTATCAATTAGAACTTACAGATAATGCAAGAAAGGTACTAGAGAAACGATATCTGGTAAAAGATGAACAAGGGAATCTATTAGAGCAGCCTGAAGATATGTTTAGAAGGGTTGCAAATGCAATAGCAGCTGTGGAAACTCTTTACGGGAATGAGAGAGAGATACCCCGTATAGAAGAAGAATTTTACAATATAATGGTCGAGTTTAAATTCCTACCCAATTCCCCTACTCTAATGAATGCAGGTCGAGATTTAGGACAGCTCTCTGCTTGTTTTGTACTGCCTGTAGCAGATTCTATGGAAGGTATATTTGATTCAATTAAGCATGCAGCCCTTATACATAAAAGCGGAGGCGGAACCGGAATGAGTTTTTCCAGACTTAGACCAAAAGGAGCTGCTGTACGTTCTACAGGTGGGGTAGCTTCAGGCCCTATTTCTTTTATGAAGGTCTTTAACTCGGCAACCGAAGCCGTCAAACAGGGAGGAACACGACGGGGTGCCAATATGGGTGTATTAAGGGTAGATCACCCGGATATACTAGAGTTTATTCAATGCAAACGGAATAATAAAGATATTACTAATTTTAATATTAGTGTAGCACTTACAGAAACCTTTATGAGAGCGTTATATGAGGATAAGACATACAATTTAATAGATCCTCATACGAAAGAAATTGCAGGGGAACTTGAAGCAAAAGAAGTTTTTGAGCTTATAGTGGAAATGGCTTGGAATAATGGTGAGCCGGGGATAATTTTTTTAGACAGGATGAACGAAGATAACCCGACTCCTTCTTTGGGTGAAATCGAAAGCACAAACCCGTGTGGCGAGCAACCACTGCTTCCATACGAATCCTGTAATCTTGGTTCAATAAATCTTGCAAAGATGCTTAAGGAAGAAGGCAATAAATGGATTATTGATTATCCAAAATTGAGTGATACGATTTTTACTGCAGTAAGGTTTCTTGACAATGTAATAGATGCAAACAAGTACCCTCTTCCTGAAATCGAAAAAAATACGAAACAAAACAGGAAAATAGGGCTTGGCGTTATGGGGTTTGCAGATATGCTTATTAGACTCGGCATACCTTATAACAGCGAAGAAGGTGTTAAAACAGCTGAAAGGATAATGAGCTTTATTCAAGCTGAATGTCGTAAAGCATCTGAGAAACTTGCTGAAGAGAGAGGAGTATTCCCTAATTTTGAGAAGAGTATTTATAACAGCCCGGGATCACATAAGATGAGGAATGCTACTACTACAACTATAGCACCAACAGGTACCATTTCAATAATCGCTGGTGCGAGCAGCGGAATAGAACCACTTTTTGCAATAAGTTTTGTAAGGAATGTAATGGATAATGATAAACTGGTGGAGATCCATCCTATATTTGAAGAGATTGCAAAAGAAAGGGGATTTTATACAAAAGAACTGATGGAGCAGATAGCAGAAGAGGGTTCTTTAAAAAATATTAAGGGTATCCCCGATGATGTAAAAAAAGTCTTTGTAACAGCACATGATGTAAGTCCGGAGTGGCATATAAAGATGCAAGCAGCTTTTCAGGAGTATACCGATAATGCCGTTTCAAAAACGGTAAATTTCCCCAACGATGCTACTAAAGACGATGTTCGAAATGTTTATTTAATGGCATATGAAATGGGCTGTAAAGGGGTTACTATTTACCGTGATGGGAGCCGTGAAGAGCAGGTATTAAACAAGGGCTTGGATTTAATAAAAAAGCAGGAAAACTCAGGTATAGAGCCGTCCTTGAAACCCAGACCCAGGCCATCAATAACATATGGAAACACAGAAAAAGTCAGAATGGGTTGTGGCAACCTTTATATAACTGTTAATTCCGATGAAAACGGAATATGTGAAGTATTTACTAATTTAGGGCGGGCAGGTGGATGCCCGTCTCAATCAGAAGCTACAAGCCGCCTTATTTCAATGGCACTTCGAGCAGGCATAGATGTAGAATCTATTGTTGAACAATTAAAAGGGATAAGGTGTCATTCTACAATAAGGAAAAAAGATCTAAAAGTGCTGTCATGCCCTGATGCTATCGGCAGAGCGATTGAAAGAACTATCGGCAGAAAAATAGTGCCAAACGGAACTGCAGAAGAACTTGTCAGAAGGGAACAATCAGCAGCAGCTGAAATAAACAGCCTTGATTTTATTTACAGCTGCCCGGAATGCGGTGGGGAGATTAAGCATGAAAGTGGATGTATAGTATGCCATTCGTGTGGGTTTTCAAAATGCGGATAAGAACTGTCTAAAATTAATACAAAACAGACGCATCTTATAGTTATGATGCGTCTGTTTTATTTAGAATTGAACAATTTGCCTTATAATTTCAAAGTACCCCTCCACGCATTCACTTTGGGGCAAAGAAAAGAGCAAGGATATCGCCAGTAGTATCATCTATAGCACCATGAAGAGCGAAGGAATCCCTTATTCTTGTTCCGCTTGTTCCATTAACTTCTGCACTAATTCTTCCTGGCTAATGGCGTTGTTTAGATCAGGAAGCTCAAGGTCTGCTCCATAATCATACAATTGAGAGTTGCCTTTCATCTTTAATTCAAAAATTATCGGTCCTCCCGGGATTTCTGATAATTCTTCAGTTTCATCTACTTCTTCCATTGCTACTATTATCTCTATCAATGGTTTGAGATCTATTTGCATACTTAAATCGAAATTCATGTAATCGGGTAATAAGGTTTCTTTATCAATTAAGGTATCTATATAGTATTCGGCATTGATGTTATTAAGAATAACTTCAAATACCCTTTCAAACATTTCATTAAAATCTTCAGCCTCCTGTGTATCCATATCCAATTGTGCACCGGTGGCTTTTATAAATTCTCCTATATCAAAATTGTTCAGAGTTTCTTCTATTAAACTCTTAAAGCTATCAGCATCAATATAGTTTTTAATGGTGTAATATTCTCTACCGTCTTTTTCTACATCTTCACCGAATACATTAATAACACCGGCTTTATGCATCATTTCCATAGATTGTTGAGGGGTAATTTGCATTAACTCATTAATATCAGGCATCCCCTCTACCTCAGCCAAATCCTGAACTATCCATTGGTCAAATATTGGGGTCTTCTGGTAAATAGCATTGTCCAGCCAAACAATCTCTGTAACCATATCTTCACAAAGACCTTCTGCTTCTAATTCTTCCAGGTTAAGCCCCAACTCTTCCAGCTCATCCAAAGGCATGTTCACAGTTTGCTTTATATACATGGCCATTGGTTCGTATTGAAAAATTCCTTCAATAATAGCTTCCATTTTTGGCATATTCGGAATTTCGATTAAATCTTGAATTCCTTCAACTCCAAACTCAAGCTGATAGCTGCCTTTCATCTTATAGGTATTAGCCTCTTTAAGGCTTTCAGAATACTTTATAACTAGCTCGTCTGCTGTAAAATCTCCTGCTTTTTCCCTCCAAGATACGATTACCTGATTATTGTCATTATCCCAGGCTACCACTCCACCTTGACTTCCAAATAATTTTCGAATTGGAACGATTGGATCGTCTCCTACTTTTAAACCTGGGATTTTATTAAGAGCTGCAGTAGATACATAAGTAACACCATCCTTCAAAGTGATATCTGCATTATATTCTTTGCCATTAAAAATCAACTTGACATGTTCTCCAGCAAAAGCCGTAGGTGCTATCAAAAGCATGATAAGTAAAGCAATTAAAAACTTTGTCCCTATCTTCCTATATAACATTAGCCTTCCCTCCAAATTTTTTAGTTAAACCATACATCCTTATTATATTAGTATATTCTATAAGATAGATATTAAATCCTTTTTGGTCTTAAAATATTTTATAATCTCTATGTTAAACTTTAATGTATTATTTACTATATGTCAACGGCTAAAAGCTGTCTAAAATTTATACAAAACAGACGCATCTTATAGTTATGATGCGTCTGTTTTTTTGATTGGTTCATGTTATATTAATGCTTGTTATTAAATACATTACTTGAAATTATTCAGTATAACAAATAATAATTGTTGAAAAAACATACACTTTTTTCAACTGTAAAAAGAAAACAAAAGCTGATTTAATACAATATTTTAAGAAGGATTTGGAGAATTTTTGTAGAATGTAGGAATAGTGTGATTGTTAAAATATCAAGTTTTTATTTGATAAACAAAGGATACATTTGAAGCATGTTGTGTATTGCAAATTATAATTACAGAAAATTGGCATAGTTTATAAATTTATTTTTTAGAACTGGTATAATATTTGCTACAGTAAGTTATTGTAAGTTTAAATTATGGTATATTGAAGTTAAAAATTTAGTTTGTTTTAAATAAAGCAGTCAAGGGTTAAAGATTTAAAAAATGAGTTGGAGGTGTTTATTCATGTCAGTAAAGGTTATTGTTTTAGGCACAGGTGCAATGGGAAGCGGTATGGCAAAGATGATTCTGGAAAAAGAAGGAATGGAGATAGCAGGTGTATATGCAAGCAGGGCAGCAAAACACGGAAAAGATATTGGAGAAGTGCTTGAGCTAGATAAAAAGTTAGGTATAAAAGTGTCTAATGATCTAGATGAAGTATTAGGCCAGGAAGCAGATATAGTAATACAGGCTACTACATCCTTTACTAAAGAAGCGTTTCCACAGATTGAAAAGGCAATAAAAGCGGGTAAAAACGTAATATCAATCGCTGAAGAAATGTCTTATCCGGGCATAGGCAACCCAGAGCTAGCTGATAATATGAATAAGCTTGCCCTAGAGAACAATGTTACAGTTTTAGGAACAGGCATAAATCCGGGATTTGTATTGGATTCACTTATTATAATGCTAACAGGCGCATGTCAGAACGTAACTAAAATAAAAGCAGCGAGGATAAACGATCTATCGCCGTTTGGAGCTACGGTAATGAAGACTCAAGGTGTTGGAACTACTGTAGAAGAGTTTAGCAGAGGTATTGAAGAAGGGAATATAGTAGGGCATATTGGGTTCCCCGAATCTATAACTCTAATTGCTGAAGCCCTAGGTTGGGAACTTGATGAAATAACTCAAACTAGAGAGCCGATAATATCAAAAACCTACAGGGAGACTCCCCATGTTAAGGTAGAACCAGGCATGGTAGCGGGATGCAAGCATATAGGTTATGGTTTTAAGAATGGTGAAGCAATAATTACCTTGGAACACCCGCAGCAGATCCATCCCGGTTTAGAAAACGTTAAAACTGGTGACTACATATGGATCGAAGGTACCCCAAATATAAATATGGCAATCAAACCTGAAATTCCGGGCGGAATAGGTACTATAGCTACAGCAGTAAATATGATACCCCACGTAATAAATGCTGCTCCCGGGCTTGTAAGTATGAAGGATCTGCCTGTGCCCAGGGCTATCCTTGGAGACGTACAAAAACTAATAAACAAGAGGTGAAAAGAATGGTGCAGAAAGGTCAATGGGTTGAAATCCATAACATAATACTTAAGCCTTCTGAAAGAGCTCCCCAAGTGCCCGAAGATACAAAAAAAGTACCGTTGGAAATGTTTGTAAAGGGATTCTTGCAGCATGATGCAGAGATAGGGGATACAGTTGAAATAAAAACACTGACAGATAGAAAGGTTAAGGGCAAATTAATAAGGGAAAACCCAGAGCACGGACATGATTTCGGAAAACCCATAAGAGAACTATTGGAAATAGGGCCCAAATTAAGGGTTCTGTTAAAGGAAGGTGAAGATCGTGGCTAGAGACAACAGTTATGAAGCGGTAATGGCTCGGAATAATGAAATTATGAAAAAAGCCGTTCAAATAGATTACAGTATTTACGAAACCGGAAAAGTAAGTTTTGATTACGAAAAAATGATGAAAGAAACAGGCTATACACTTGAAGAAATCCAAGTAATACAAGCACAGTCAAGTGTAGGGAACACACCTTTAATCGAGTTAAAAAATCTTACAAAATTAGCGAGGAAATTGGCAGCTCCCGGTTATGGTGCAAAGATCTTTATAAAAGATGAAGCATCAAACCCTTCAGGCAGTTTTAAAGCAAGAAGAGCTGCAGTCTCGGTTTACCATGCTGACAAATTAGGTTATGAAGGGGTAATAGCAGCAACAAGCGGGAATTACGGTGCAGCTGTTGCTTCACAGGCAGCAATGAAGGGGTTAAAGTGCATAATTGTACAGGAAGTTTATGACAGTGAAGGTAAGGGTCAGCCGGAAATTGTAGAAAAGGGCAGAAAATGTGAAGCATATGGTGCGGAAGTAGTTCAGCTGACAGTTGGTCCTGAATTGTTCTATGTCTTCCTGAGACTTTTAGAAGAGACCGGGTATTTTAACTGCTCATTATATACACCCTTTGCTATAGCAGGTATAGAGACATTAGGCTATGAAATCGTTGAGCAGGTAAAACAGAGAGAAGGGAAACCACCAACAGCTATAGTTGTAACACATGCCGGAGGAGGGAATCTTACAGGTACTGCTCGCGGTGTGTTAAAGGCAGGCTATCCTGAGGTCAAGATAATAGGTGCCAGTGTAAATCTTGAAGGGCTTCATATGGCAAGTGACCATGATTTTAACAGAAAATCGTTTACAACAGGGCATACCGGCTTTGGGGTTCCATTTGCTACATGGCCTGATAGAGCTGATGTGCCAAGGAATGCGGCAAGGCCTTTAAGATATATGGACAGATATGTAACTGTAACTCAAGGCGATGTCTTTTTCATGACTGAAGCATTAGCCCAACTTGAAGGTATTGAGAGGGGACCGGCAGGGAACACATCATTAGCGGCGGCATTTGCTATTGCCCAAGAAATGAAAGAAGATGAGATACTTGTAGTACAAGAAACAGAATATACAGGCGCAGGTAAACACCCGACTGCTCAGCTTACCTTTGCAAGACAACAGGGTGTAGAAGTAAGGACAGGGGATCCGGCTGATGATAAACCCGGTGAAAGGATTATCATACCGGAACATCCCAGTATGATAAAGGTTAAAGACTTAGATCTCAACAGGATGCGAACTTCTTATATTAAGAACTGTATCGAGAACTTTAAAGCTGATCAATTAGAAGAAGCAGATTTGAAATTCCTTGCCGAAGATACCAAGACAGATATTGATTTTGTGAAAAGTGTATTGGAGGAGGAATAATATGCATAGACCTGATGATTTTCAAGAAAGACGTAAGCACTTGGAAGGGCTGTCAGAAGAAGAACTGGAAAAACGTTTCTGGGACCTGGCAGAAAAAATAGTAGACCCTCTTTTAGAACTGGCTTATAAGAATACGTCTCCTTCTATAGAACGTTCGGTTCTTTTAAGGATGGGTTTTTCAAGTATAGAAGCAAACGGTATTGTAGACAATTGTGTAAAAAAGGGGCTGCTCGGGAAGGGAGCAGGTCATGCAGTACTAAAATTTGCCAAGGAAAAGGATATGGACTATTTGGCAGCTGGGAAACTCCTTGCTGAAGGGAAAGGTTGGGATGAGGTCGAGACTTTGTTTCAAGGGGGTGGCGCAAGATGAAACTCGATAAAGACAAAAAGATCGATATCAAGGAAATTTTAAAAGACTTAGAAAGTTACCGTCCAAGGAGGAAAGAATGGCATTGGAGAGAAGGAGTCGGAAAAAGAAAACTACACAGCTTTGAATATCGAGAAGTATCTGATGGGCTTACAAACAGTGTACCTTTACCTGCAGCAAAGTATTTTGATAATATAGACCCCCAACCCGATTGTGTAATTACTACGGAAATCGCATCAGGTAGATTTGAGGATGATATCAGGAGAATGAGGATGGCGGCATGGCATGGTGCTGACCACATGATGGTAATCCGTACAGCCGGTCAAAGCCACTTTGATGGACTAATTGAAGGTACTCCTGAAGGTGTAGGTGGAGTGCCAATAACGAGGAAACAAGTGAGAGCCACCAGAAAAGCGCTTGATTTGATTGAAGACGAAGTAGGAAGACCAATAAACTTCCACTCATATATAAGCGGTGTTGCCGGACCAGAGATTGCAGTAATGTTTGCAGAAGAAGGAGTAAATGGGGCACACCAAGATCCACAGTACAATGTATTATACAGAAATGTCAATATGGTAAGGTCTTTTGTTGATGCAGCAGTAGCTAAAAAGGTAATGGCATCTACAGATATGGCACAAATTGACGGGGCTCACAATGCAAATGCTACAGCCCGTGAAGCATGGAAAGTCATGCCTGAACTTATGGTCCAGCACGCTATAAACTCAATATTTTCGTTAAAAGTAGGAATTAAAAAAGAAAACATTTGCTTATCTACAGTCCCCCCAACAGCCCCACCAGCACCGTGTATGAGGATAGATTTGCCTTATGCCGTTGCCTTAAGAGAGCTATTCAAAGACTTTAAGATGCGAGCACAAATGAATACAAGATATATGGAAGCCTGTACAAGAGAAGCTACGGTAACCCATGTGTTGAATCTGATGATTTCAAGGCTTACAAGTGCTGACATTCAAAGCACCATAACACCTGATGAAGGAAGAAACGTACCATGGCATTACAACAATATTAATGCTGTAAACACCGCAAAACAGTCATTAGTAGGAATGGACGGTCTGCGTGATATAGTAGAAATTAGACGTGACGGTGAACTAGGGGATAAAGTACGGGAACTTAAAGAACGTGCAGTTTTGTTCATGGAAGAGATCATTGAAGTAGGGGGTTATTTCAAAGCCGTAGAAGAAGGATTCTTCGTTGATTCAGGTTATTATCCTGAAAGGAATGGAGATGGAATAGCAAGGGAAATAGATGGAGGAATTGGGGCAGGTACAGTTGTGCAAAGGGACGAAGACTATATGGCACCTGTATGCCACCATTTCGGGTATAATAATTTGCCTGAGGGATTAGACAAGGCTTGTAATCCGATAGAAGGATGTACATTCTGTAATCCCGAAAAAATTGTATTTATAGATGAATTGGATGAAAATGATAATGTAAATGTCAGATTAGAAGAAACAGCTGAAATCAGAGAAAAAGGCTTAATAAAACCGGAAGTAGAATGGTGTGGAGACGGAATTGTAAGCCTCAATCTCTTCCTGCCTGTTGAAGAAAGGACAGCAGAATTTGCAGCAATTGAAATTGGTAAGAAGATGGGGCTTGAAGACGTAGAAGTTATGAACAAACAAGTTATGCATCCGGCAGAAGGAACGTACGTAGAAGTAAAAGGCAAAGTTACATTTGCGATAGATCCTTCCACACTCGAAATTCCGGAAGAAGAAGAAACCTTATCAGAAGATGAAATCAGAGAATACGCAACTAAAAATAAAATCAAAGTAGTCTGTGCAACTGTTGGTGAAGATGAACATTCTGTAGGTATGAGGGAGATAATTGATATTAAGCACGGAGGTATCGAAGGATTTGGATTTGAATGTCACTATCTCGGAACATCGGTTCCGGTAGAAAAAGTAGTAGATGCTGCAATCGAACTGGATGCTCGTGCCATACTGATCAGTACTATAATAACCCATGCTGATATACATAGAATCAATATGCAGAGATTACACAACCTGTGTGTAGAGAAAGGGATCAGAGACAAAGTAGTACTTATAGGGGGAGGGACCCAAGTAACAAATGAAATAGCAGTTGAATCGGGGTTAGATGCAGGTTTTGGTCGTGGCGCAAAGGGAATCCATGTGGCAAGTTTCTTAGTCAAGAAGCTGGAAGAAATGGAAGTTTAATTAGGAGTGATAATATGAGAACAATTGATGTTCTAATAGCCGAAATAGGCAGCACAACAACAGTAGTAAACGCATTTAATAATGTAAATAAGGACCCTGTCTTTCTAGGACAGGGTCTTGCCCCTACTACAGTATCAGACGGGGATGTAACCATAGGTTTAAAAGATGCTGTTAAAGATCTGGAGTCTAATCTGGGTGAAACCATATCATGGAACAGTATGCTTGCTACGAGCAGTGCAGCAGGTGGGCTAAAAATGACGGTCCACGGGCTTGTATACGATATGACAGTGAAAGCTGCGAAAGAGGCAGCACTTGGAGCAGGTGCTGTTCTTCATATGGTCACAGCTGGAGAATTAAATCCTCTTGATCTAGAAAGGATACAGAAGATAAAACCTAATATAATCCTTCTGGCAGGAGGAGTTGATTATGGTGATAGGAATACGGTTATCAATAATGCGTATAAACTAGCCGACATTGGAATAGGATGTCCTGTAATTTATGCTGGCAATTCAGCGGCTGCTGAAGATGTAAAAGAAATCCTTGAGAAGAATAATATAAAGGTTACTGTTGTAGACAATGTATATCCTAGAATAGATGAACTAAACATCGAACCGACTCGCAGGGTTATACAAAAGGTTTTTGAGGATCATATAATAAAAGCACCGGGTATGGATAAGATAAGAGAAATGGTAACAGGGCATATAATCCCAACACCCGGTGCAGTAATGAACTGTGCCAAATTAATGAAAGAAAGGATAGGCGATTTATTGGTTATAGATGTGGGAGGTGCAACAACGGATGTTCACTCGGTAACACACGGTTCAGAAGAAATTAACAAACTCCTTGTTTCACCGGAGCCTGAAGCTAAAAGGACAGTTGAGGGAGATCTTGGTATATATATTAACGCATTTAATATCATAAAAGCTATTGGGGAAGAAAAAATTATCGAGGAATTATCAAAGGATTCTAAAGAGATTCTCAAATTTATATCTGCAATACCTAAAACTGTCGAAGAGAAGAACATATCAGAATATCTTGCTAATAAAGCTGCTGAAATCGGTGTGGACAGGCACGCAGGAGAAATAAAATATCTCTATGGACCGTCGGGCAGAGTTACAATCGCTCAAGGTAAAGACCTAACAAATGTAAAATGGATAATTGGTACAGGTGGTGCCCTTACAAGATTAGAAAAAGGTAGGGATGTGCTGTCTGGTCTTTTGAAAAAAAACAATCCTATGAAATTATTTCCTAAGGAAGATGCAAAAATTCTTATAGATAAGGATTATATAATGGCTCCTCTAGGTGTCCTCTGCTTGACAAATCCTGAGGGGGCTTTTAGGCTTATGGCAAAGAGCCTTGATTTAGATGTAGATAATCTAGGATATAAAGAATGATTCCGATGTAGAGATTAACTTAGGTGAAATGACGGCATTTTAAAAGGGTTTCTACATTAGGATTAAGAATAAACTATAGATCTTTTATAAAGGCACAGGAAACCTCTGTTATTTACTGGGAGGGACTGTGCCTTTGTCGATGAAGTGATTTCGGTGAAGATGATGGTAACTAAGAAGAACTACTTACTAGTATCAAAATCAAATGTAAGATAAGGCAAACCATATTATTTAAATTTTTCCCCTCAAATGGTATAATGTATTAGGTTTCGAAATTATTTTGTTTTAGGAGGTTTAAACATGGTTCCCAAAAAGGTTCAAAAAAATTCCATTAACGCAATAAGGTTTTTAGCAGCTGATGCAGTCGAAAGGGCTAAAAGTGGTCATCCCGGTATGCCGATGGGGGCAGCACCGATGGCATATGTTCTGTGGACAGAATTTTTGAAACATAATCCCAAAGACCCTAAGTGGCCTGGGAGAGACCGTTTTGTGTTGTCCTGCGGGCACGGTTCAATGCTTCTTTATGCACTTCTTCATCTTACAGGATACGATCTCTCTATTGAAGATATAAAGGAGTTCCGGCAGTGGGGTTCTAAGACACCGGGACACCCGGAATATGGTCATACACCCGGAGTGGAGATTACAACTGGTCCTTTAGGACAAGGCATTAGTACGGCTGTGGGATTTGCTTTAGCAGAAAAAAAACTGGCTGCGGAATTTAACCGCGAAGGTTATAACATTATCGATCACTATACATATGTTATAGCCTCTGATGGAGATATAATGGAAGGAGTTACTTATGAGTCGTGTTCCCTTGCCGGGCATTGGAAGCTTGGGAAGCTTATAGTATTATATGATGATAATAAGATTACTATAGACGGTTCAACTGATTTGGCTTTTACAGAAGATGTCTTAAAACGCTATGAAGCCTTTGGCTGGCATACCTTGAAAGTAGATTCAGGTGAAGATTTGGACTCAATAAGCAATGCTATAAAAGAAGCGAAGACAGATCCAAGACCAAGTATAATCGCGATCCGGTCTAATATCGGCTATGGCACACCAAAGCAGGACAGCCCTGATTCACATGGTTCACCCCTTGGTGAGGAAGCAATTAAAGCTGCCAGGGAAAAGCTGGAATGGCCCTATCCTCCTTTTGAGATACCACAAGAAGTTTATGATCATTTTAGACAGTCGGCAGAAAGGGGTATTGAGCTGCAAAAGAAATGGGAAGAAAACTATGGAAATTACAGGCGAGAATATCCCGAATTAGCAGCTGAATTAGAAAGAAGATTGAAAGGGGTTCTACCCAAGGATATTTCATCAGATGCTATAGTATCTCAATTTAAACCAGGGGATAAGATAGCGACTAGGGCGGCAAGCGGGAAAATATTAAACATATTAACTGAAAATATAAGCGAAATAATAGGGGGCTCTGCAGATCTTACCCCATCAAATAATACGAAAGCTAAAGGGACGGACGCCTTTTCATCTCAGAATCCTAAGGGAAGATATATACATTTCGGAATTCGGGAACACGGTATGGGTGCAGTATTAAACGGTATAAATTTACATGGAGGCTTTAGGGCTTACGGAGGGACATTTTTAGTGTTCTCTGATTATATGAGACCTGCAATAAGACTTGCAGCTCTTATGAAAGTTCCGACAATATTTGTTTATACACATGACTCTATAGCACTGGGGGAAGATGGTCCTACTCATCAGCCTATAGAACAAACTATGAGCCTCAGGTTGATACCTAATTTATGGGTTGTAAGACCTATGGACGCCTTTGAAACAGTATATGCTTGGGACCTTGCTCTTAATAGACTTGAAGGACCTACAGCGCTTATATTGACAAGGCAGGGTCTGCCGGCTGTTGATCGAAATGAATATGCTTCTGCTGAAGGGCTGCTTAAAGGAGGATACGTAATATCGAATACTAATAATCCGAAAGCTGTAATTATAGCATCAGGCAGTGAAGTTGAACTTGCATTAAAGTCACAGAAGAAACTTCTAGAAGAAGGGATAAATACAAATGTTGTAAGCATGCCGTGTTGGGAGGCTTTTGACGAACAGACTAATGAATATAGGCAGTCGGTTCTGCCTGCAGATATACCCAAGATTGCGGTGGAAGCCGGTATTTCCATCGGCTGGGAACGATACGCTGATGATGTAATAGGGCTCTCAGATTTCGGATGTAGTGCACCATATCCTGAAGTATATGAAAAACTAGGTTTTAATGTAGATAATGTAGTAAAAAGGGTTAAAAATATTTTGTAAAGATATTAATCACATATTCCGATATTTTAAAGAGCATAGAAAACAAGAACGGTTTAAGCAGGTACATATATGTACCTGCTTTTTTTTATAGAAATAGCCGGGTTTAGAGTAGCAAATTGTGGTCACGATTAATATTATGAATTAGAAACACATGAAAATTATTTCAAAGGAGGTTTAGTTATATATGGATATAAAAGATTTACAGGCACAGCAAATACAACCGGGGCCATGTCCGCCCGAAGGATGCCCGCCATTTAACAGAATAGAATGTATAGTTGTAGATAAGGTATATGATAGCTGCTTCCAGATGGAAGAAAGAACCAGAGAAACAGAAATAACCATGGGTGACGAATGGTTAACAGGGCCTTTTGCGGTAGGGACTCCTGTGTCATGTGCCCTGCAAGCCGGGAAAACTATAGAATGTGATGTAATTAGTAAAACGGCTGTTGGAAATGGGTTTTTTACGATTTCGCTATTAATTACGATTCCAATTGCTTTAGCTAATCCTAATGATCCTACTGAAATAGCTAATCGTAATTTTAATTTTACTAAAGCAGTAACCCTATGTGCACCGGATGAGGTCGAAATTGACTGCTCTGAAAGCACCTTAATGCAGTGTACCTGTGTTATAACAGGAGTGGATGATGACACAGTAGAAGTCACATGTGATTTACAAATATGTGTCGTAGTTAAATCCATACTTACAGTGCAATTATTAGTTCCAAGTTATGGATTCTGTGTACCGGCTCCATGTCAAGTACTGCCAGGAGTATGTCCGCCGCTTCCACCTCCGCAGTGCTTATAGCACAAAAAAAAGGCTGTTGATGTCAACAGCCTTTTTAAATTGGTGCCTATTGATTTTATAATTAACTGTCGTGGGATAACGATATTGGATCTACATGGACTACAGCCTCATAATCGGTTTCACTTTCGATTATACTTTCCACCCGTTCTGATATTTCATGGGCTTTTATAAGCGGCAGTTGGCTGTCTACCTGGATATGAAGAGATACCATTTTATGTATACCATAGTCATGGACGTTTATTTTATGAATACTGTTAACCCCAGGAATTGACATAGCATAATATGTAATTGCTTCTATCATATCTTTACTTGCTACCTCCCCAATCAGTTTAGACATGGATTCAATTGCAATATTTATTCCGGTATAGATAATTAGTGCAGAAACGCCCAACCCAAATATTGCATCTATTTTATAATAACCGTATTTTGAAGCAATTATGGCAATTGCCACGAGAATAGAGGCTATTCCGTCTGTTCTGTGATGCCAAGCATCAGCAATTAAAGCCGATGCATCTGCACGCTTTCCCAGTTCTGCGGAGAATTGCGCCATCCATTCTTTTACTATTGCACCAATTACCATGATTATTGCTACCTGAAAACTGCCCTTAACCGGCACATTTGATAAAAGTCGAGTGTAGGAATTTTTGCCGAATTCTATACCGACCAATATAAGCATAACAGCGATAATGAGCGAAGAAATGAATTCTATCCTACCGTGACCATATGGATGTTTTTTATCTGCAGGTACACTTGAAATTTTAAAGCCGAGGAGAACCACTATTGATGTTAATACGTCTGAAGCTGTATGAACAGCATCTGCAAGAAGTGAGATACTGTTCAAAGTTAGCCCCATAATTATTTTTATAACGGTGAGTACAAGATTTCCTATGATACTTACCCATGCTTCAAGATAGGCATATTTTTTTCTCATGTTCATATCAGTAACTTTATCAGGCAGCTGTGTATCTTTAACGAATAGCTTTAATAAATAGTTGACACTTTTTTTAATAAACCTATCCATTGTGATTCTCCTTTGATATATAAATATATTTTCAATTGATAAAATACTAACATGTATTTATAAAAAAGTCAAGAAAACAGTGATTTTTTACTTATGATAAAAAGCACAGGCACTATTATTAGCACCAGTTATTTAAATTCTATCTAGAGGGTATGTAAATCCTTTTCTCATTAGAAGAACATTTTTGTAGTTTATAAGCTTCAGGCAGTGCATTTTTAGTGTTTGCACATTGAAAAGGATATATTGGTCCATCATATGGAGGATCTAACGGATTTATTATTCTGCCCCAACGTTTACGGGTGTGTTTCTTAGGAGGCTGATATTCTGTTTTGGGGATTTCTAGAGGATCAACAGGGTCTTTTTTTGTCTCATTCACATGTTTAGATTCAAGTGTTTCTTCCAAATTTTCTACTGTAATTGTTTCATTAATATCCTGCACTTCAGGTGCTTCTATTGTGTCTTTTTCTATAGCATCAACAATATCTTCTGTATCTTGCATATCCATAATATCTATCTCCGCAGCTGGTATTTCAGCTGTACAGTTTCCAAAGACATTAAAAAGTGAGTTCAGCATCCATGATTTCGATATTTCTTTTAGATCTGTAATAATTTTCATGTTTCCTATTTCTATTAACACTGACGGTATCGTCTTATCGCCGAGCAGTTTAAAATAATTTAACCTAAAAAACTGTTGCCATTTACCCAAGATATCAAAGGTAATCTTGTTATTTGACATAGCAATTTCTCTTAATAAAGCTGCAATAAACTTTGAGCCTTCCTCTTTTTCTGTAAGTGAATAAGAGAAAATTATGTCTGGAGTATTGGATGTCTGTGAAACTGTAAAAATTAAAACCATCTTTGTATTCAAGGCTTTAAGGATATTTGAGTCTATCCTATTTTTTTGGGTTGTTATGATTGCAGTAATTCCTTTATCTTGGAGTGTTTGTTTAAGTTCTGCTACATAGTTTTCTATTTCATTATTATACCCTGATATATGGAGTACAAAAGCTGTGCTATCTGACAAGCTCCCACCTCCCTTTGTCTGAAATAAAGTTCAATTTAGTATTATGATATGCTGCAAATAAACTGCTGTGATACTTTTTAATAAAAATATGCCAGTAGAAGATCGATGCCCGTCATGCGCTCATCTCCTGTATGTTTTGTTTAGGGTATGTGGTTAGTCGATGACCTGCAGGTATCGCTATTTGCATGAACTAGTAGTGTCGGTAGCCGTATGTGTATCCCTGTT
>DUOC01000050.1 GCA_012839065.1 Thermoanaerobacterales bacterium
AATATATCCAGAGCAAGCCCTGCACGATGATTGCCTTCTTTTTCCGCTTCTTCAAGATCTCTAAAATCATTACTTATTCCTGAAATTCCCAAAACTCCACACTTTTTATTTATATACTCATTTATTTGTGGCCCATTCATGTTTTCCTTTTCTACTAAAAATGGTAAAATCGCAGGGTCAATATTCCCGCATCTTGTTCCCATGACAACACCCTCAAGAGGAGTAAATCCCATACTGGTGTCTATAGATTTCCCTCCTTTTACAGCAGTAATGCTAGACCCGTTTCCTAAATGACATGTTACTATTTTTAGCTCTTCTAATGGTCTGTTTAGCATCGAAGCAGCCCTGAGTGAAACATATTTGTGAGAAGTCCCGTGAAATCCATATCTCCTTATCCCGTGTTTTTCATATAATTCATATGGTAACCCGTAAATATACGCATGTTCCGGCATCGTCTGATGAAAAGCAGTATCAAAAACAGCTACCATTGGAACGCCCGGTATTAATTTTTTTGTTGCTTCTATCCCGATAATGTTAGGCGGATTATGTAATGGCGCTATTTCAATACACTCCCTTATGGTTTCCATTACCTCGTCTGTAATCTTAACAGAATCAGAAAACTTTTCTCCTGCATGTACTATACGATGCCCAACAGCTGATATTTCTTTTAAATCATTGATTACTCCATACTCCGGGTTTGTTAACGCGTCTAATACCATCCTCAAAGCTACTTGATGGTCAGGTATTTCTGCTTCGATCTTAATTTTATCTTTTCCTGAAGGTTCGTGCTTCAAAAAAGCACCGTCTAAGTTTATACGTTCAATCCCACCTTTTGCTATAACACTCTCATCAGTCATATCAAATAATTGATACTTTAGAGATGAGCTGCCGCAGTTTATTACTAAAATCTTCATAGTTAATATCCTCCTTAATTTTTAAGTAAAATAATATGAACCTATACAATAAGATTTGTATCTATGCCTGTAATACCGTTATAGCAGTAACATTAACAACATCATCTACACTGCATCCCCTGGAAAGATCATTTACAGGCTTGAAAAGTCCCTGTGAAATCGGTCCAATGGCTTCAGCATTTGCCAGCCTTTGTACCAGCTTATATCCGATGTTTGCAGCTTGCAGATCCGGGAAAATTAACACATTTGCCTTACCGGCTACCGGGCTATTAGGTGCTTTCGATTCTGCTACAGATGGCACTATTGCAGCATCAGCTTGTAATTCACCATCTATAGCAAGTTCAGGAGCTTTTTGTTTTGCAAGTTCAGTAGCTTTTCTAACCTTATCAATCAACTCGTGTTCCGCACTTCCCTTAGTTGAATAGGATAACATTGCTACTTTGGGTTCAACACCGATCAATTTTCTAGTCGATTCAGCAGACGCAATTGCAATCTCTGCTAATTGCTCTGCTGTTGGATTTGGGTTTGCCGCACAATCAGCAAATAAAAAGATACCTTCTGCACCTAATTTACAATTTGGTACAATCATAATAAAAGCACTTGATACAACTGATATGCTCGGACTTGTTTTTACGATTTGGAACGCTGGTCTTAATACATCACCTGTAGTATTTAGTGCACCTGCTACTAAACCATCTGCATCTCCACACTTGACCATCATATTACCATAATAAAGGTTATCTTTCATCATATCTAAAGCATCTTCTTTTGTTACGCCCTTCTCTTTACGCATTTCATAACAGGTTAAAGCATATTCTTCTAATTTGGGGGATTCTTTAGGGTTTATTATTTCCACATTAGACAAATCTGCACCTTCAGCAATTTTAAAGATTTCATCTTTATCCCCTAAAAGAACAACTTTTGCAATACCTTCTTTTGTAATAATTTCAGCTGCTTTTACAACCCGTTTATCATTCCCCTCTGGCAAAACAATAGTCTTATTTAATGAACGAGCTTTTGATCTAATTTGTTCTATATAATTCATGTTAAAATCCCCTTTCTTAACAATTCCAATAAGACAATTTTAAAATAATACTATATATATATTTAGGTCAACGCTTTTAAACAGTCTTTATGGTACACTGTTATATAGCGACGGCCGAATACAAAAAGAACATAGTTAGTTCCTTAATAGTACATCACCTCTCTTCTAAAACTCGATTATAGTAGCATACAAAGTGTCAAGGGCAAAAGGAATCCGAATGAAACCCTCCCTTGACACTGAGCGAACAAGAAGGTAATTAGGCTCTTGAATTTACTAAA
>DUOC01000051.1 GCA_012839065.1 Thermoanaerobacterales bacterium
AGGGCATGAGGCTGTCAGTGAAATAGTAGAAGAAGGAAAAGAAGTTAAAGACTTCAAGCCCGGGGATAGAGTTGTTGTTCCTGCAATAACACCTGATTGGCGCTCTATAGAAGTACAACGAGGTTTCCCAATGCATTCTACCGGCATGTTAGCAGGTTGGAAGTTTTCAAATTTTAAAGATGGTGTTTTTGCAGATTTTTTCCATGTAAACGATGCTGATATGAACTTAGCTTATCTTCCAAAAGAAGTTTCTCTAGAGGAAGCTGTAATGATTACCGATATGATGACAACAGGTTTTCATGGTGCAGAATTAGCTAATATTGGATTAGGGTACTCTGTTGCCGTTATAGGCATAGGCCCAGTAGGGCTAATGGCTGTAGCTGGTGCAAAGCTGCGCGGAGCAGGCAAATTATTTGCCGTAGGTAGCAGGCCAACTTGTGTTGAAGCAGCAAAATTTTATGGTGCAACAAACATTATAAACTATAAAGATGGACCTATTGACGAACAAATCCTTGATCTTACAAATGGTGAAGGCGTAGATGTCGTAATTATTGCTGGTGCGAATGTAGATATTATGAAAACTGCAGTTAAAATTGTAAAGCCGGGTGGAACAGTAGCAAATGTTAACTACTATGGAGAAGGCGCAGAAATACCAATTCCACGATTAGAGTGGGGTTCCGGAATGGCTCATAAAACAATAGTTGGAGGATTAACCCCAGGTGGTAGAGTTAGAATGGAAAGACTTATCGACCTTGTAGTTACTAAGAGAATAGATTTAAGTAAGCTTGTTACACATACTTTCCATGGTTTTGATAACATTAAAGACGCATTATTCCTTATGAAAGAAAAACCGAAAGATTTAATTAAACCAGTAGTTATAATATAAAAAAAAGGGCAATTGCCCTTTTTTTATTCACCGACCCACATTTTCTTTTTGAAAAGAATCTACCATGCTCCACTTTCCACATTTATCTCCCCATCTGGATAAAATCTTACCGTCATATTCTATTTCTACAATTTCACACATATTACTACATCCATTACATTCAAAACTTGTAGTACTATATTTACCGTTGCAGATATTATCAAAACCATAAAAATTAGTGGATAATGAAAGTTTTTTCATTTTTTCTCTTGCTAATAGTGCAGCACCATAGGCACCCATTACATCGTAATACTTTGGAACTATTATCTTACAATTTAAATGATCTTCAAAAGCTGCTTTTATACCTTCGTTTGCAGCAACTCCACCTTGAAATAAGATGGGTTCTTTAATTTCTTTCCCTTTTGCTACGTTGTTGATATAATTTCTTACTAAAGCTCTACATAGCCCCCATATAATATCTTCAAATTTATAACCCATTTGTTGTTTATGAACCATATCTGATTCAGCAAAAACTGCACATCTCCCTGCAATCCTAACTTTTGTATTTGATTTTAAGGCTAATTTGCCAAAATCTTGTATTGGAATATTTAAACGAGTTGCTTGTCTATCTAAAAATGACCCTGTTCCGGCAGCACAGACGGTGTTCATTGCAAAATCAACTACTATTCCATTCCTAATAATTATTATCTTCGAATCTTGCCCTCCAATTTCTATTACTGTTTGTACAGACGGATTAATTAGCATGCTGGCTACTGCATGAGCTGTAATTTCATTTTTTACAATATCTGCTCCCACAATAGTACTGGCAAGAAGACGACCGCTACCAGTGGTCCCGACTCCAAATATTTTTTTGCCGTTTACAACTGTTTGAATTATTTCCAATCCTTTTTGTATTACTTCTATAGGCTTACCCATAGTTTTTAGATACACTTTTTCTATAATATTTTTTTTAGCATCCATAAGTATAAAATTACTGCTGACTGAGCCGACATCGATACCAAGATAAAGCTCATTATTTGCCATTTTACGATATAGCCTCCTTTTTTTGATTTAATAAGTCAACAAAAGCTTCTACTCTGGTTCTAAAACCTGTTTCTGCAGAGTGCTCATCCAGCATTACTGTCATGACAGGTATTTGTTTATCTTTGCTTACTTTGTATAATATGCTTTGTGCTATTATTTCAGGCATACATGTAAAAGGTGCTAAATGTATTACGCCGTCTAAACCCTTTTGAGCGTATATTACTGTTTCTCCTACACTTTCAACTCCATGTCCTCCTACAAAATAATTAAGATAAGGTTTTGCAGCAAATGTACAGTTATCCGGTCTTCTAATTCTAAGCATATCAAGAATAATATTTGTATTTGCCCATTCTGTTAATTTTATAGATTTTATTACCTCCACACCAAGATCCCCTAAAATGTTTTCTATGTTCATATTAGAACTGGGCTCTAGCAATGTATATATTTCACCCACTAGCCCTATCTTAAGTGGGGAATAATTCATATCAAGCTCAATGCTTTTAAAATATTTATTTATTTTTTCTACATTCGCATTGATTGTTTCCTCATTAGAAGATTCGGAAATTAGATTTAAAGCACTTTTATATATCCTTGTTGTTGTGCCTTTATTTTTTTCTCGTGCTCTATAATAAAGAGCCTGGCTCTCTATTTTTTCGATAGCACAAGCTTTAAGCCATGCTATCTTTGCACTTTTAACTATTTTTTTTATATTTTTACCTTTAAATAATTTGTTTATTTCATATATAATTGTTTTCATATTGCCTCTTGGTGGCTCAAAAATTATCATATCAAATTTATAACCTAAATCCTCCAATATTTCTTTTTGAACCTGAGAATAATAACCAAAACGGCACGGTCCAACCCCTCCTGCCATAACAATTGTATCAGCACCTTTTTCCAGTGCTTCTATAAAATTTCCTACATTTATTTTTAATGGAAAACATGCAAATTCAGGAGAGTACATTGAACCCAATTCAATAGTCTTCTTAGTAACTGGGGGCGGGATTACAACATCTATCCCTAAATTTTCAAAAAAAGCAGCTAGTACAATATATAGATTTCCCAAATGCGGGAATGTTACTTTCATATATTTACCCTCCTTTCAATCATATCTACAAAAGCCTCCAGTCTTGTATTAAATCCCGTTTCACCTGTATGTTCGTCTAAAGTAACAAACATAAATGGTAACTGCCCATTTTTATTAGCCCACTTCCAGACCAGTTCACCAATTAAAGAATCCGGTCCACACCCAAACGATACTAAATATATAATGCCTTGAATTTCACTTGTCTTTATATAATGCAAATAGTTTCCTACAAGTTTTTTACTCATAGACCAAAATATTTTTTTAGGTAGTTTTTCTACCTCTTTTTCTATCTTTTCTGTCGGAAGCTGCTCTGGAGTTATTACATTACATTCCATTTTACGAAGTTTTTGAACAATATTCATATTTATAAAATTATCGTAAATATTATATGAATGTCCTAATAATAAAACTGTATACTTGCCTTTATTAAAATCCGGAGTTAATAAATCTTTCTTATTTACAAGTATATTTATTGCATCTTCAGGCATAAACCCTTGTTTTAAGAGTAATTTGTAAATTTTTAATTGGTTTATTCCTTTTTTATAAGCTGACCAAATTTTATATGGGTTACTTGTGAAAATAGAACCTACTGTAAATATCACTTTAGTTAATTCCCTTCTACTTTTACTCCAATCTATAATTGGAGAAATAATAGTAGGAAGTTCATTTATATTGCACCTTATCATATCAGGTAAACCAGAGAATTTTGGACATATATACTCTTTTTTGTATATACTTACAATTCTTGGTATAAAGATATAATCAAGATCTTTCATTAATAAATTTCTAATATGACCGTGGTAGATTTTTATAGGCAGACACACATCGTCTACTGTTACTTCAATACCCCGATTCATTATTTCCTTTGATGTTTTTTCTGATAATATTACGCTACATCCCAACTCTTCAAAAAAAGTTTTCCATAAAGGATAGTAATTATAATATAAAAGTGCACGTGGTATACCCACGGTTTTTTGCATTTAAATCTTCCTTCCTTTTATGCACATAGTATATATTACTATTATTTTCCTAAATATCAAAAATTATTATTAAAAACCAATAATTAAAGCACCCTCTAGGGTGCTTATTTGATATTATCTATTTTCATCTACTTTGAAGGCCACATTAACATTCGCCCTATAATTTGTAATCTTACCATTCTCTACTGTTGCAGTATTGTTTAAAACCTCAACCCCTACAATATTATCAATTGTTTTAGATGCATCAATTACAGCCTGTTGAACAGCCTCTTCCCAGCTACTACTAGATTCCCCTACTAGTTCCAGGATTTTAACAGTCATACAAAATTACCTCCTTTTTATTATAATTTACTTTAGATATTATATTGTCTGTTATATTCATAGAAATGAACAAGTTTTGCTCTCAATGGTGGAATATCCTCTATATTATTTTTAACTAAAAACAATATGAGAATTAGAGTAGTAATTAACATTAAAATAATAAATAAAAAGGCTTTACTCGATAATTTTATTAATTTAGTCATTGTTCCACCTCTTATATATTTATTATCTGCAAAAAATAAAAAAAAATACAAAAAAAGATGGTATTCCATCTTTTCAATTAAATTCTTCCTTTATTTTATTTAAAATTTTCTTTTCCATTCTAGAAACTTGAACTTGAGATATACCCATGATTTTTGCTATTTCTGTTTGTGTTTTATCCTTAAAGTATCGTAAGAAAATTATTTTTCGTTCCTGAGCCCCCAGTTTTCTTAATGCTTCTTTTAATGCTATTCTGTCTATCAATTGTAATTCTTGGTCTTTATCTGGAATAACATCATATAAAAGTAGGGGCAAACCATTACTATTATATATTGGTTCCTCTAGTGAATACACCCTTTGCGAAGCTTCTAAAGCTAAAACTATTTCAGCTGGATCAATATTGATTTTATCAGCAATCTCATTGATTGTAGGGTCTCTTCCTTTTTCATTTTGAAGTTCTTGTTTTGCTTTTGAAACCTTTTCAGCTGTATTTTTTAGAGCCCTACTTACATTAATGGCACTATTATCACGTAGAAATCGTTTTATTTCGCCTAATATCATAGGCACAGCATAAGTCGAGAATTTTACATCATATGTAAGATCGAAATTATCGACTGCTTTAATTAAACCAATACAGCCTATTTGAAAAAGTTCTTCCTTTTCAAATCCCCTTGATACGAACCTTTTTACTATACTCCATATAAGTCCTAAGTTCTCCTGGATCAATTTTTCTCTAGCCTTCATATTCCCATTTTTAGCTTCTTTTATAAGTTGGATATTATCGTTGCTCACGTTATCTGCTCCCGGCTTTTAATGTATTTTATCATTCTTACTTTTGTTCCTTTGCCTTTTGATGACTCTACTTCTAATACATCCATAAAACTTTCCATTATTGTAAATCCCATACCAGAACGCTCTAATTCGGGTTTCGAAGTATATAATGGTTTCATGGCTTCTTCAATATTTTCAATACCAATGCCGTTATCTTCAATAATGATCTCAATACCCTCTTCAAAAAGCGTTGCTTTAATTCTAATTATACCGATTTCGATAGGGTAACCATGTATAATTGAATTTGTAACTGCCTCAGAAACTGCAGTTTTTATATCAGAAAGTTCTTCAAGATTTGGATCTAATTGGGATGCAAAAGCTGCTACAGTGATACGTGCAAAAGCTTCATTCTGCGATTTGCTTGGAAACTCTAATTTCATTTCATTTTGAATAGTCATTAACTTTTATACCCCCTCAAATTCTTTTATAGCTTCTTTAGAAGATTCAAAGGTCTTGATTATTTTTTTTAAACCTGATATATCCATAATTCTATCTACTTGTGGGCTTGCATTTACTATTCCTATTTGTCCACCCTGCTTTTTTACTTCTTTATATCTGCCCAAAATCAAACCTACTCCTGAACTATCCATAAATTTTAGTTTGCTAAAATCAAAAATTATGTTTGAAACATGCTTGTTAAGAACAGCATTTTGTAAAGCATCTCTTAATATCTCAGTATTATGATGGTCCAATTCACCATTAATTTCTACATATAATGAAGTTCCGTACATTCTAGTTTTAATTACCATATACTAACCCCCTCTTGGTAAAATATTCTACATTGGATTATTTTTCCCTCCTACATGTAAAATAAAAAACGCACAAAAGAAGCGTTCACTTAGGGATTGAAGAAAACTTTAATGAACAGCTTCAAGCGGGGCAAAAAAGAAGACCAGTCACATCTAATCATATTGCTCGTGTGGCTGGTCTTCTTGCTATTTTGTATAGTTTCCCACTGAAAGTATAAATTCAGCCATGGTCATTGCAGAATTTACAAGAAGTCTAGCATGATGCTCAGATATACTAATTCTTTGACTTCCAACACCATGTGCGTCACTATTATTGTTTCTCATTTCAGCAATAGATGAAACGATTTTTCCCAAACCTGAAAGTAGTGTATTGATACGTCTATCAAGGTTTTTAGATGTATTGATTATTTGCTACACCAACCCTAAATACTTCTCAAAGAAATACATCAGTTTTTCAATAATTCCTTGCTTTTTCGCAGCCCTGCCTCCGCC
>DUOC01000052.1 GCA_012839065.1 Thermoanaerobacterales bacterium
CAATGCTACCAAATCTCGTGCATTTGCAGTTCCATAAGAAATTTTACTCATCAATCTTTCAAGATCATATATTTTCTTAAAATTATCTCTTAATTCTTTTCTCATAATAATATTGGTCAATAAATTTTCGACCGCATCTAATCTTTCTTCTATTTTTTCTTTTTGTAATAAGGGTTGTACTATCCATGATTTTAAGAGACGGCCTCCCATTGCAGTTAGGGTTTGGTCCAACACCCAAATTAACGTTCCCATTTTTGAACCATCCCTTAGAGATTTTACTAGTTCTAGATTACGTCTTGTATTCATATCTATTGTCATATATTCTAAAGGCTCAATAATTTGTAAACTATTAATATTTTTTAAAGTTGTTTTTTGTGTTTGGTATAAATATTCTAATATACCGCCGGCTGATTGAATTGATAATAATTGATCTTTTAAACCAAAAAATAACGGTTCGTTATTAAAATGTTGAGTTATTTTTTTATATGCATTTTCATATATAAAAGCAGAATCATCAACTGAATTTATTGATAAACAATTAAATCTTTTTATAAGACCATTAACTAAATATGTATTTTTTAACAATTCATCAGGCATTATACATTCTACCGGGTCTAATCTAGATACTTCTTCAAATAATTTTATATATTCTTTATCACTTGAAAATTGCGTCACCCCAAATTCGCCGGTGGAAATATCTACAAATGCCAAACCAACATTAACTTTGTCTGAGTTTTCTTCAATATATATGGAAATTAAAAAATTATTTTCATTTTCCTCGAGTGCATTATCATCAATAACAGTGCCAGGTGTAATAACTCGTATTACTTCCCTGTTTACTATCCCTACTGCGTCCTTCGGGTCTTCAACCTGCTCACATATTGCAACTTTATAACCACGGCGTATCAGTTTAGTAATATAATTATCAGCTGAATGATAAGGTACCCCAGCCATAGGGATTTTATTTTTTGCATCTCTCGAAGTTAATGCAATTTCTAATTCTTTTGAGGCAATTACTGCATCCTCATAAAACATTTCATAAAAATCACCCATTCGGAAAAACAGAATAGAGTCTTTATACTGTTTTTTTATCTCATTATATTGCTGCATCATTGGTGTAAGTTTTGACATAATATCCTCCTTCTAGCAGCTTATAAATCACTTAAAAAACCAAGACTTGCTGTCTCGGTTTTAATTTTTTAGTCAACAATTTCACCTTCTAATGTCCAAGTTTTTGTCTTATTAATCTTTACTTTTACTATTTTACCAACTGTTTCTTGATCCCCATCTATAAATGTGATTTTATTAGTTCTAGTTCTACCTATTAATCTGTTCCTAGTTTTAGTATCTACACCTTCTACTAAAACTTCTAAGGTTTTTCCAAGTAATTCTCTATTTTTATTATGGGTTATTTCCTCTTGAACAGCCATTAGTTGAAACAGCCTGTTTTTTTTAACTTCTGTGTCTATATGACCCGGCATTAAAGCAGCTGGTGTACCTTTTCTTTTTGAATACATAAAGGTAAATGCTGAATCGAATTCTAATCTATTAATTAAATCCAGAGTATCAAAAAAGTCTTCATCAGTTTCCCCGGGGAATCCAATAATTATATCAGTAGTAATGCTGCTGTTTGGTATCTTATTTCTAATTTTATAAACCAGTTCTTCATAATGCTCTTTAGTGTAATGCCTGTTCATTAACTTAAGTATTTTATTACTCCCGGATTGAAGAGGGAGGTGAATGTGTTCGCAAACATTATCACATTCACTAATCGCAGTAATAAGCCTATCAGAAAAATCTTTTGGATGCGAAGTGATAAATCTGATTCGCTTAATACCTCTAATATCATTAAGAGCATAAAGCAGATCTGCAAACTCTACTTTTTCGTTGAGATCTTTCCCGTATGAGTTTACATTCTGACCTAATATTGTAATCTCTCTATATCCCTCAGATTCTAATTTTTTTGCTTCCTGAATAATCTCTTTCATCGATCTGCTTCTTTCTCTTCCTCTTACATAAGGAACGATACAGTACGAACAAAAATTATTACATCCATGAATTATTGGTATCCATGCTTTGATTTTATCTGTTCTTTTTATAGGTAATTTTTCTATTATTTCTCCTTCTTTTTCCCATATATTAACTATAGATTGTCTATCTTTCATAACTTTATTAATCATTTCAGGCAATTGAAAAGTGTTATATGTTCCAAATACTATGTCAATATATGGAAAACGCCGTATGATTTCGTCAGCCATACCTTTTTGTTGGGTCATACAGCCACCTATTGCAATTATAAGATTAGGGTTTTTAACTTTTAATTTTTTAAGTTGACCTAGCCTGCCAAAAACCTTTTCTTCTGCATGTTCTCTAACACAGCAGGTGTTAAATATTATTATATCTGCTTCTTTAGGGTCATCAGCTTGTATTAAGTTCATTTCGTTAAGCAAGCCGGACATAATTTCAGAATCGTATTCATTCATTTGACAACCATAGGTGAAAATAAAAAACTTCAATATTTACACATCCCTTCAGGTGTGTTATTTATTATCCTTTATATCATTTATAAGAGTAATCAGGGGCTAATTCACGTGCTTTATCAATAGCATTTTGAAAATCTTCCCACACCTGCCATTTTACCCTAGCTTCTGAAGTTCCATGCTGTCTTAAAATATAAGATGGATGGAAGGTAGGCATAACAGGGATCTTGTTGCGGTAAACTATCCATTTACCTCTATCTCTTATTATGCTGCTATCTCCCTTAATAAAATTCAGTGCAGTTGACCCTAAAGTTATTATAACTTTAGGGTTTATAACTGCTATTTCCATTTCAATTATTTCGCTGCAAGCTGTAATTTCTTTTTTTAGCGGATCTCTGTTATTCGGGGGTCTGCACTTAATTATATTTGTAATATATACTTTTTCTCGATTAATTCCTAATTTGTTTAGAATCCTTGTTAAAAGTTGTCCTGCTTTACCAACAAAAGGTCTTCCCATTAAATCCTCTTCATAGCCCGGAGCTTCTCCAATAAGCATTAAAGGTGCTAAAGTACAGCCCTCCCCAGGGACTTTTTGTGTGTGACAATCAGCATAAATCAATCCACAACCCCTGCAGTTTTCTACCTTTTCTTTTATTCTCTTTATAAGAAATTCTTCTTTTATCTTGTTTAATAGTTCATCATTTCTTTCAATATGATTTAATTTTAACTCTTTCTCATAATTAGCAATTAATGATTCTAATTCGAATAATATTTGTATATCACATGTAATTTCTTCTTCTCTACCCCCAAAAAATTGTTTTAGTTCGTCGACAGTTAAAGGCATTACTATATATGCACCCCTTTATAACCTAATCTCAGTATCTAATTATAACATAATCGTTAATAAGAATAAATTTAAAAATACGTGTTGAATAAAAAAACCTCTCTTGATATGAGAGGTTTTTATACAGGATATGCTGAAAAAGATGAATCTTCACTAATAACCAGATTAGGGTCGACTTTGGTTTTTTCAATTAACCTCCTCTGAAAGAAATTGACTGCTACCTGTGGGAAAAGAGCATAGGATAATAAATCCTCATCGCTTTCCAAATATACAGCGGCTTCAGATCTTAATTCTTCTAGTTGAGGTTCTAAAAGATCTGCAGGCCTACAGGTAATTGGTTCTTCATCCCCTATTATGATTTTCTTTATTTCTTCCTTAATTGGAACAGTAGGTCTTCCATAGAATCCTTTTACATAAAGCTTAACTTCATTTGGAATTATTTTGTATCTTTCACCTGTTAATACATTTAAAACAGCTTGAGTGCCAACGATCTGACTGGTTGGAGTAACTAATGGGGGATAGCCTAATTCTTCCCTTACTTTTGGTACTTCTTTAATAACTTCTTCAAATTTGTCAAGTGCGTTTTGTTGCTGTAGCTGTGATGTAAGATTTGATAACATACCTCCTGGTATTTGGTAATTAATTACCCTTGTATCTACTCCTAGTAGCCTTGGATTTACTTTATGTCTCTCAAGGATTTCTCTAAAGTGTTGAGCTAGTTCTGCTAATAAAGTTAAGTCTAACCCTGTATCATACGATGTGTTTCTTAATGTTGCAACTATACTTTCTGTAGGTGGCTGTGATGTGCCTAATGCTAGTGAAGAAATAGCTGTATCGACTATGTCAACACCTGCTTCAATAGCCTTCAGACAAGTCATAGAACCCATCCCACTAGTATAATGGGTATGGATCTGTATTGGGATATCTATTTCTTCTTTCATTTTTTTCACTAATTTATAGGCATCATAGGGTGCGAGTATCCCTGCCATATCTTTTATACAAATTGAATCAGAGCCCAAATTAACTAATTCTTTTGCAGTTTCTACAAACTTATCCAAACTATGTACGGGACTAATCGTATAAACTACTGTCCCTTGTACATGAGCTCCTTCCCTTTTTGCTACTTCTATTGATTTTTCCATGTTTCTTACATCATTTAAGGCATCAAATATCCTAATTATGTCAATACCATTTTCTATTGATTTTGACACAAACATATCAACAACATCGTCGGGATAGTGTTTGTATCCTAATAAGTTCTGACCACGCAGCAGCATTTGTAATTTTGTTTTTTTAATTTTTTTTCTGATCTTTCGTAGCCTTATCCATGGATCTTCATTCAAAAATCTTAGACATGCGTCAAAAGTTGCCCCTCCCCATACTTCAAGCGAAAAATAACCAACTTCATCCAGCTTCTCGAGCATTGGTTCCATTTCTTCGTATGACATACGTGTAGCCAACAAAGATTGGTGAGCATCCCTTAAGATAGTATCTGTAATTTTAATTTTACCCAATCTTATTTCCTCCTTACAATTTGTAAATCATCCTAATATAGAGAGCATCAACCCTGCAGCAATAGCCGACCCTATTACACCGGCTACATTAGGACCCATAGCATGCATGAGCAAGAAGTTGCCGGGGTTTTCTTGTTGTCCTACTACCTGTACTACCCTTGCTGACATAGGCACTGCGGAAACGCCGGCTGCACCGATAAGTGGGTTTACTTTGCCACCGGACAGCCTGTACATTATTTTACCCAGTATCACACCTCCAGCTGTGCTTATACTGAAAGCAAATACACCAAGTATAAATATACCGATGGTTTTCATGTTCAGAAAGGCTTCTGCACTTGCAGTAGCTCCTACAGTCAGACCTAAAAATATTGTTACTATGTTTATTAGAGCATTTTGGGCTGTTTCTGATAACCTTTCTGTAACTCCAGATTCTCTGAACAGGTTGCCTAGCATTAACATACCGATAAGTGGTGCGGATGATGGTAGAAATAGGCAAACTATAATGGTTACTAGTATTGGAAATATTACCTTCTCCGTCTTGGATACAGGTCTTAACTGTTCCATTACTACCATTCTTTCTTCTTTTGTTGTTAGTAGTTTCATTATAGGTGGCTGGATTATTGGTACCAGTGCCATATAGGAATATGCTGCTACTGCTATTGGTCCTAAAAGATATGGTGCTAACTTGGTTGTTAAAAATATTGCAGTGGGTCCGTCTGCTCCACCTATGATGCCTATTGAGGCTGCTTCCGGTAATGTACATTCCAATAATATTGCACCTAAAAATGTAATAAATATGCCCAGTTGTGCTGCTGCCCCTAAAAGGATGCTCTTAGGGTTTGCTATTAATGGTCCAAAATCGGTCATTGCCCCGATACCCATAAAGATGATGGGCGGAAATATGCCTAGTTTGTTGCCTTGATACAAGTAATATAACAGTCCGCCTATCTGTTTTAGTTCGTAGCCTTTGTCTGTCATTTCATATATCGGTTCTGCCATTAGTTCTGTAATAGGTAAATTTGCAAGCAGCATACCAAATCCTATTGGTATAAGCAGCAGCGGCTCGTATTTTTTTACTATTGCCAAATATAGAAGGATACACGCTACAGTCAGCATTATTACATGTCCTATAGTTAGGTGTGCAAAGCCTGTGGTGGTTATAAAAAGCATAATCTTTTCTATCATTGGTAAGTTCCTCCTTTATGCGGCGCCTATTACTATTAGAATATCTCCTGTGTTTACAGATGCACCTTCTACTACATTGACTGAGGATACTTGACCACTAGCTGGTGACATTATTTCGTTTTCCATCTTCATTGCTTCGAGTATCATTAGTACCTGACCTTTTGTTACTTCATCTCCAGGTTTTACATTCACTGATACTATGATTCCCGGCATAGGTGCTTTTATTTCTGTTCCCCCTTCTTCCAGAATAGGCCTTTTCGTAATAACAGGCGTTTTGATCATGGAATCATTTTTTGCTTGTTCGTGTGATAAAGATGGTTCTTGGGTCCTAGGTTGATTTTCTATCTCTTCTTCACAACATATCTCTTCTACATCTACTTCATAAGTTTCTCCATTTACAGTTATCTTAAACTTTTTTTTCATCTTATTGTACCCCTTTCAAAACGTGTGTTTAATCTCGATGACATTCCCCAAATTGGTGTGGTTTGGTTATATCTTACTATTTTTGTTACTCTAAACCGACTAGTTGGTTTGTTGAGGGTATAAGCAATAGCTGCAGTTATTACAGCTATTAACTGTTCATCATTAGTAATATGTTCTTCTATACTACTGTTATTATACACTATTGAAAGCTTATCCGTTGAATGTGCTTTATGATCATTAAATACGCTTTTTGTTAGGTCTATAATATATGATATTATGTATAAAATAAAGAACACTATGCCCATACCAATAATTGTAACCTGCAGTCCAAATAAGAGTTTATCTATTTTCATTGTTCATGCCCCCTCCTTCTATAAAGGTATGTTCCCGTGTTTTCTGCTTGGTCTTGTTTCACGTTTTGATATCAGCATTTCCAGTGCGCTTATGAGTCTCGGCCTTGTTTCATGTGGTGCTATCACATCGTCTAGATAGCCCCTTGCTGCTGCTTGGTATGGTGATGCAAATTTTTCACGGTATTCGTTTATCTTTTGCTGACGTGTTTCGTTCGGGTTTTCTGAAGCCGCAATTTCTTTTTTGAATATGATATTTGCTGCCCCTTCCGGTCCCATCACTGCTATTTCGGCTGTCGGCCAGCTTAATACTATGTCACCACCCAGGTGCTTTGAGCACATGGCTATATATGCGCCCCCGTATGCTTTGCGGGTGATTACTGTTATCTTCGGCACTGTTGCTTCTGAATAGGCGTATAATAGTTTTGCGCCGTGGCGGATGATACCCCCGTGTTCTTGGGATACACCCGGTAGATAGCCCGGTGTGTCTTCTAATGTTAGTATCGGGATGTTAAAAGCATCACAGAATCTGATGAACCTGCTGGCTTTGTCTGATGCGTTTATGTCTAAACAGCCAGCCAGTACTCTGGGCTGGTTTGCTATTATACCAATGCTACGACCATTTAAGCGTGCAAAACAGGTTATTATGTTCTGGGCGTATTCTGATGCTATTTCTAGGTATTCCCCGTTATCTACTATCTCTTTTATTACTCGTTTCATATCATAGGGTTTATTTGGATCTTGTGGTACTATTTTGTTCAATTTTTCTGATATTCTGTTTGGGTCATCTTGTGGCTCGATTTGGGGCGGGTCTTCCAGGTTGTTTGATGGTATATAACTTATAAGCTCTCTTATTTGCTGGAAACATTCTTCTTCGTTTGCGCTTATAAATTGTGCTACCCCACTTATGCTGTTATGGGTTCTTGCCCCGCCCAGTTCTTCCGCGGTTACTTCTTCTCCTGTTAC
>DUOC01000053.1 GCA_012839065.1 Thermoanaerobacterales bacterium
ATTTAAGGGGGGTGTGCATCCTCCTTCTTGTAAAGAATTTACTAATAATAAAGCAATTGAAGCTGCTTCTATACCTGATATTGTTATTATACCAATGCAGCAGCATATCGGTGCACCATGCGAACCAATTGTTAATGTAAAGGCTAAAGTAAAGAAAGGTCAAAAGGTTGGTGAGGGTAAGGCTTTTGTTTCTTCACCTGTGCATTCAAGTATTTCAGGTGAAGTAATAGCTATAGAATCTCGACCTCATCCTTCGGGAGATAAAGTTTTATCTGTTGTAATAAAGTCGGATGGTCAAGACGAAATCTATGAAGGGATTAATACTTTTGGCGATATTACTGCTTTAAGCCCGGAAGAAATAAAGAAGATAATTAGAGAGTCGGGGATTGTAGGTATGGGGGGAGCCGGATTCCCAACACAGGTTAAATTATCTCCTCCTCCTGAAAAAGATATTGACACCTTAATTATTAACGGGGCAGAATGCGAATCTTATTTAACAGCTGATTATAGAATCATGTTAGAATTGACAGATGAAATAATCTTTGGCATTAAAGCAGTTATAAAAGCATTAGGTGTTAAAAAAGCTTACATAGGTATCGAGGACAATAAACCTGATGCTTATCAAAAATTCAGGGATAGGCTTGCGGATAAGGGAAATATTGAAGTGGTAAGCCTTAAAACAAAATACCCCCAAGGTGGGGAAAAACAGCTTATCTATTCTATTACTGGTAGAGAGGTTCCATCAGGGGGGCTCCCTATGGATGTAGGTGTAGTAGTACAAAATGTAGGGACGATCCTTGCCGTATCCAATGCTATAAAAACCGGAATGCCCCTAATAGATAGAGTTGTTACTGTTACAGGTTCAGGGGTTAAAGAACCAAAAAATTTATTGGCCAGGATAGGGACGCCGTTTAGCGATTTAATCGAGTTGTGTGGAGGTTTTAACGGGGATCCCGGGAAGGTAATTATGGGAGGTCCTATGATGGGGCTTGCTCAGAAAGATTTAAATGTGCCGGTTGTTAAAGGGACTTCTGGTATTTTAGTTTTGACGAAGGAAGAAGCTAAACACTTTGAAGAAGGACCATGTATAAAATGTGCACGCTGTGTTGATATGTGTCCAATTAGCCTTCTCCCTACTCGAATAGCACATTTCTCAAAAATGGAGATGTGGGATGAAGCTGAAGAATATAATGCTCTTGATTGTATAGAGTGTGGTTGCTGTTCATATATTTGTCCAGCCAAAATACCATTGGTTCAAAGGATAAGAATAGCGAAAAGTGAAATAATGGCTAGACGTAAAAAGAAATAATTTCGGAGGGGAGAACATGGAAGAACTTAAACTAATAGTTACTTCGTCACCTCATATAAGCGACGAAGATACTATAGAGAAGATTATGTATGGGGTGCTTATTGCACTGATACCTGCAGCTGTAGTTGGAATATATAATTTTGGTTTTAATGCACTTGCAATAATAATTGTAAGTGTAGTAAGTGCTGTTATTACTGAATGGCTTTTTCAAAAATTCAGAAATAAGCCGATTACTATAAGGGACGGAAGCGCTTTGGTAACAGGGCTGCTGTTAGCATTAAATTTGCCACCGGGTCTGCCTTTATGGATGGCAGCTGTGGGGAGCGGGGTTGCCATAGGGCTTGGGAAACAAGTATATGGTGGGTTGGGGCATAACCCTTTTAACCCCGCACTTGTAGGAAGGGCTTTTTTGTTAGCATCTTTCCCTGTGGCTATGACAACATGGATAAGTCCTATAGATGGCACAACTACGGCAACCCCTCTGGGGATGATGAAACTACAAGGTATTGCCGTTGATTATTCAAGCCTTTTTATCGGTAGGATAGGCGGCTGTATCGGTGAAACATCGGCACTTGCTATACTAATAGGCGCACTTTTTCTTATTTATAAAGGATATATAGATTGGAGGATACCGGTAAGTTATCTGGGAACTGTTGCAGTTCTGACTGCGGTTTTTGGTGCAGATCCCCTATTCCATCTTCTTTCGGGAGGGCTCATGCTTGGTGCATTTTTTATGGCAACAGATATGGTAACATCGCCTATTACTAAAAAGGGCAAATGGTTTTTTGGGATAGGAGCAGGGATAATTGTTGTTATTATAAGGTTATGGGGTGGGCTGCCGGAAGGTGTTTCATATTCAATATTACTGATGAACGGGTTGACACCTCTTATAAATAGGTTTACAAAACCCAGAGTATTTGGGAAGGATAGGTGATAGGAATGACACTTTGGAAAGATTTTATTAGAGGTATCTGG
>DUOC01000054.1 GCA_012839065.1 Thermoanaerobacterales bacterium
GTTTCGTCATCTCTTTCTGTAAATATGAAAGGTGTTGTATGGTGCCTGTTTACTCCCAATACCCATTCTACATAAAAAACAGCCGACATCCTCTTGATTGAATCAGAGTTGTTTTTAAGCGATATTCGATAGATTTTTACGGGATCTGTAATAGGTACAAACATAAGTTGTTTTTGATCTATACTGCGGCTGGCTTTATGTTCAAATATACTGTAACCGCGCCCGTGTCTTATTGTATAAAGACTGTTTTCCCGTACAGGTGCGGGGGTTATGGTCCAAAATTCGCCTGTATCTTCATCCCTTATGAAAACAACTTCCCCTGAAGGATCGATCAACGGATCATTAGACCACGGTGTTAATTTATTCTCACGGCTGTTTCCATACCAGGTACAGCTTGAACCCGATTCAGTAACCAGAAATCCAAAAAAAGGATTAGATACAATATTACTCCACGGCATTGGTGTATATTCATCTTTACACAGTTGGATTACATATTCTTTACCACACGGGCTGAACCCACCCAGACCATTAAAGTATTTTAATTCATTGTTCTTGGATATTAATTGTTCTGAAATGGGTTCTTTTGCTTTAGCCGGTGTCAGAGCAGAGGGAATAGGTAGTTTTCTTACTGGTTCTTTTAATTGAGATTGTATCGTACCCAGTTCTCCCGATAAAACAAGTCGAGCTGCCGCAAACAGGAGATTCCTATCATCAGACGTAAGAGTTTCATTTTGTATTAAAAAAACTCCGCCAGGACTCCCTTCGAACTCTCTTAAATGGCTGACTGATATAAGATCCCTTATTCTATCATTTATAGGCTGTTCATAGCTGTTCCCATATTCATTAAGGAATACAAGGTCCACAGATAGCCCTTTGGATTTCCAGTATTCATGGGCTTTTAACATTTGTTCGGCAAGTTTTATATGTTTTAAAGTGTTGATTCTAATTACTACTATCGGATTGTCCCCTGAAATGCTGTAAGCCCATAATCCTGATTGCCCTTTATTAAGGTTTTTTATAGAATCTACCAGATGTATCCGTGTCGGACTCTGAAATATAATATGTGAAGCCATCCTCTGATATAGGTTAGCCTGCTCAGAGTTAATATTTAAAAAATCCAACTCAATTTGATTATGGGTCCATGCCATTTCTACAGCTCTATCTAGAGCAATTCCGCTTTGAAACTTTTTTGCAAGAACTAAAGCTTCTTCTTTTGAACCAACTAAAGCTGTTAGGAAATATATTCGTGATTTTTGACCGGGGGCAATAGATACTCTCTTTCTGAGACTTATAATCGGATCAGGGTTACTGCCCGCAGTATTAGAAAGTGGGTGTTTAGGTTCCATTGCCCTGGGGCATGAAAGGTCCCTTCCCCTTCCTATAAACTGAGCCCTGTCTGTTTCATATTGGATATTTCCTACTCCCTGCCCATCCAAATAAAGGGTATGAACGAGCCAGACAGGGTTTTCTTTTTTGTTTTTACGTCTCCTTGATACAAGTATAGCATCGTATTCAGGTAGAAATTCTGTTTCTAAAAAAAGTTTATTGAAGGCTGGATGAGCAATGTCTTCAATTAGCGGTGTCAGAACTGTTTCAAAATAACTGGTCACTTCTATAACTCGTTCCATCTTACTTTGATTTGTAAGTGTAACACTTCGTATTTCTCCATTGTATTCAGGGGATACGACTACCTCAGTTCGAGTTTTGATATTGCCGTCTTTTCTTGAAAATATTACACGGTGAGGTTCAAAAATCACTTCGTATTGTTCAGGTAATGTACGACATGGATTATAGGCTGCTGACCAGTAGTGATTTGAATTTAAGTTATGGATATAAATATACATACCATAATTATCTATTATAGTATCTCCCCTCCATCTATTTACTGCAATCCCTTTACTAAAGCTAAAACTACTACCGCTGTTGGTAAGCAGTACTGAATATGTGCCGTTTGAAAGAAGCTGCACTTCAGGGATCAGCGTGTATGGTGTAGTATATCTCCTCCTCCCATCTATTACTTTTAACTGTTTTTCTTCACGCTGAACAATTTTTTTCTTTTCTTCGTATTCCTTTATAAAAATCTCCTTACTGGGTATTCTTTCCTGTAATAGGAGTTCGGTTGCTTTGATGATCGGTTCTCTATGGAAACGTGACTGCATTATATTATTGTTTAAATAGTTATTAATTGCGACGAGACTCATCCCGTGGTGATGCGCCATATAGCTCTTAACGATCATCCCTTTTCCTTTTTGCGGGACGCGATTGGGAGTATAGTCTATTGCCTCATAAAATCCATAATAACCATACAGTCCCTCTTTTATCAGCATCTCAATATTTTTTACAGACTCAACGGGATCGATACATAATGCCATAATTGAAGCATAGGGCGCTATTACTAAATCATCACCCAGGCTTCTTTTTAGCCCTAACTGTGGAATGCCAAAAGCCTTATAATGATAACTTTTATTTAAATCAAAAGCGTAATAACCCGATTCAGACATCCCCCACGGTATTGATCTTGTTTCGCCATATAGTTTCTGCGCTTTTATTACAGAAGTATATGTCTCTGATAAAAGGGTATTGTAATGTACCTTCATTACCAGAAGGGGCATTAAGTATTCAAACATTGTGCCGCTCCATGATACAAGGGACCTCATATTTCCTACCATTGTAAGGGGACGCCCCAGCTTAAACCAGTGTTTTTGTGGTATGTCGCCCTTTGCTATTGCAATAAAACTGGTGTGTCTTGCTTCAGAGGCAAACAAGTCATAGTATGAATTTGTCAACTGTTCTTCTTCACGGTTATAACCAATAGAAAACAGTTCTTTTTTTTCATCGTATAAAACCTTAAAATCCATATCATAAACCATTTTTTCGATTTGTTTTATCAATGTTTTGCACCGCTGTATCAATTTTGATGCAGCGTCGGCGGATTTTATAATAGAAGATTCCAGCTGCTCAAACCATAACACGGAATCAAGAAGGTTTGATTTGGCTTCTTGAATAGTATCCATAACTTGTTCGTAATGGTCTTCTAAAGACGAAACAGGTACAGATGTATCGATATTATCTGTTATAATCCTTGCAATTTCAGCGTTTTGAGAATTTGTCCCGCTTAAAATATTTATCCATGGTGTAAGTTCATTAATTTCTTTTTCAAATGTGGCAATGAAACTGTCGATTTCTCGGCTTCTACCCTTTAACTGCTCAAGTAAAGCTTTCCATCTTAATAGTGAGATATTTTCCGATTTATCAATTAAAACATTAAGTTCTTCAGGGATCTCCAAATCTTCTGATTCCAGCATGTCCTTAAGCCCTAATACTGATTCTGTGCTAACAAGAGGTCTTTCTAATAGGTCAAGGATACCCTGTTTTAATGTAATAAGATAAACTGCAAGATTACCGCTGTCTACCGAAGATATATACATGGGTTTTAATGGAGCTAGTGTAACGGTATTGTACCAATTATAGAAATGCCCGTTCCAACGATCCAATTTTTCCATAGTACTAATAGTTTTTTCTAAACGTTCTATGCACTCCAGGGCTCCTATATATCCTAGATCCCTGGCAGCAAGAACTGATACCAAATACAATCCTATATTAGTTGGGGATGTGCGGTGTGCAGCCCCAGTATACGGTTCTTCCTGATAGTTATCCGGTGGCAGCCAATTATCTTTCGAACCTACAAAAGCTTCAAAGTATCTCCACGTATTTCGCGCTAAAAGACGCAATTTTCTAATCTGTTCTTTATTTACAGATGGCATTTTTTTATCATAGGGCTTGCTGACTTTATAAGCAGTCCATGGAGCTGATACCCATAATATGGAAAGAAACATTATAAAGAATCCTGCTGCTGATAAAGTCGGCGGGTTTAAAAACAAGAAAAGAACTGAAAATGCTGTTGAAACCCACATTTTCGATATAAAATAAGATAAGCTGTTTTTGGACCTTTTCTCTGCATCGGCAGCAGTTACCCATTCAAGCATGTTTTTTCTCGTACAGAAAACCCTGAAAAGGGTACGTAATACTGCATCTGCCATTAAATAGGATTGGTACGGAAGAAAAATGATTGACAGCAAGAATTGGTAGAAAGAGTTTTTGATTTCAAAATGACTTTTCCTGTGCGATAATATGGAATCAATAATATCAAGTATTAGGGGAGTACCCGTAACCAGTATAAGAAAACCAAACCACAAAAAGAATGTATTAGGGAAAAATATTAACCCTAATATAAAACTTAATAAAACAGTAGGAGAATAGAGACTCCTGCGCATATTATCAATGATTTTCCATTTTGCCATTATATCCAGAGGATTTGCTACTTTTTCTCCTTTTGCATTTTCTACTGTTGAGCAAATCCATGGGACAAGCTGCCAATCTCCCCGCACCCATCTATGGAGTCTCATTGAATAGGCTATATAATTTGACGGATAGCCGTCGATCAGCTCTATATCGGTTGCAAGCCCTGTCCTCATATGTGCCCCTTCTAACAGATCATGGCTTAGAACTGAATTTTCGGGGATAGCATCATCAAGGACATTATTAAATATATCTACATCATATATCCCCTTACCAGTGAAAATCCCTTCCTGAAAAATATCTTGATATATATCTGACACAGCTGTTGTATAAGGGTCTATTCCTGCTTGACCTGAAAATATTAATGAAAAAATAGAACTGTTAGCACTGTCAACGGAAACCTTAATCCTTGGTTGTATCAGTCCGTATCCCTCAACTACTTTTGTGCCTGATTTGTTAAGTATCGGTTTATTCAAGGGATGTGCCATAGCCCCTATGAGTCTTTTTGCAGTGTCTCTTGGAAGCTGTGTATCGGCATCAATGGTAATCACATACTTTATTTTCGGGAGCATAGAAAGATCGCCTACACAAGTTGTATAACTGGTATCTTCTGCTCCCCGCAAAAGACGATTGAACTCGACTATTGCCCCTCTTTTTCTTTCCCAACCCATCCATGAACCTTGACTATCATTCCACTTTCTGGTCCTGTGAAAAAAGTAGAAAACATCCTGTTTATCTTGTGCATATTTTTTGTTTAGTTCTTCAATTCCTTTTACAGCAGTGTCGAGAATCTCATTTTCTCCGTGTATTTCCTTATTAACAGAATCCTTAAAGTCTCCAACTAATGCAAAATGTAAATTCTTTTCATTGTTTGCAAGATAGAAAACCTCTAACTGCTCAACAAGCTCCCTGACCTGTTTTTTATTAATTAGTAAGGTTGGCACTATAACCATAGTACGGTATTTATCAGGTATCCCTGTTTTAAAATCATATTTAGGAATATGACGAGGTGGAATTATATGTGTAATCACCCAATTTAAAATAAAAAGTGTGAGACTTACTATGGGAATAAATATTATTATTGTCTCCAATATTATAATACCTGCCGAAGTACGCACTCCGGAAAGTGACAGCAGGTAAAAGAACAAGCTTAATAAGCCGAAGGTAATAAGACTAACAGCACCAAAGTAGAAAATTGCAGGATTATCCTCAAACAAATGAATTGATTTGCCATCAAGTTTTTTCGTTCCGTTTCCTATTAAATAATACCCCACATGTTTGAACCGTTCTTCAATATCGGGATTGTTTGACGCTTCTTTTGCACATTCTATCGCTTTTTCGGCAACGTGAAGCTCGGAAACCCCCATTTTTTTAGAGAGTAATTCTACCCGATTACGATAATAATCACGTGATGCAAATTCCATTAACGGATAAACCCCCGCAGGATCATTAGAAAGGATATGTTCAACTAAACTCAACTTCTCAAACAAATCTTCCCATTTAATACCGGATAAAAAGCGCATACTTGTTATTATGTTTCCTGTAAGAATCTGCAGAGAAGTTTGTTCTTGATGCTCATTTTGAATTATTTCATCAGCATCTATCCCCTGATGGGCAAGTTTCTTATCAAGCCAGCGTATAATAGGCGCGGTATCTGTGCCATATTCCCGCATAATATGAAGCATATGTTCACCATAAGCAGGTGTTATAGAGCTGATTGCTTTATCGTGGTCACTAAAAATTCGGTTAAGCGCTTCTTCAGATTCTTCCAGTGCTTTTATAAGCCTTTCAGACCAAATTTTCGCCTTTTCAATATAGTTTTGTGATTCTTCCACTTTTTCAGCAGCTTCGCGTATTTTCTTTATTAGTGCTATTCTCAACATAAAAGGCACAGCCCAGAGTTCTGCAATAGTAAGAGGGGTTTCTGTTTGATAACTTTCCAAAAAAGTAGAGATAATTTCTTCTTCTAATTTTCCATCTGCAAGAAGTACAATATCAACAGCAATAGCATAAATTCTCGGTTTCCCCTTATAATTGCCGTCTCTTAAAATAGGAAGACTGTGATAATGCCCCCGGGGCAAACTATATTCGATCTCTTTTACTTGTTCTGATATAATGTGGAAATTATCCAGAAACCATTCTGCCGCAGGAACTAGGCGTCTTTTCTTTTGAGCGTCTTTAGATAGACCTTTATAGAATTTTATGAGGTAATCGTAATCCGATTTGACCTGCAAATGCAGATTCTTTAAAGACCATCCTTTATATGTATCTTTTTGATTTTGAGAAGTATTTTTAGCAAATTCGATTAATTCACCCAGGCTAATCATTAATATTTCTCCTTGTATCGACTTTTACAAAATAATTTTTGTTATTATCATTTGATTAAACATAATTTGTTATTCATATTAAAATAAGCTCCAAAATTAATTTAAGGATTTAACTACACAAAAATTGTTATATATGTTAAAATAATTGCAGTATATAAGTGATAATATCTGAGAAATTCGTATGGAGGGGATTTTCTTGAAAGATTTAAGTAAAATGGTAGTTACTTTACTTGTAATAAGCATGATATCAGGACTTGTTTTAGCAGTTACATATGAAAATGTTTATCCTAAAATCCTTGCAAATGATGAGGCAAAATTGATAGGTTCATTAAAGGTGCTTTTCCCTGAAAGCAACGATTTCAAGGAAATAGTTATTAATGATAATGTATATTATAAAGCGGTTAAAGATGGTAAAATGTTAGGTGTAGCGGGGTCTTTTACTAATACAGGGTTTAACGGTGATATTACATTTGTGGTAGGAGTGGATACTTCAGGTGAAGTTGCGGGAGTAGAGCTTTTGGGCCATACGGAAACACCTGGACTTGGAGCCAGGATAGCAGATGAATCATTTATTTCACAGTTTAAGGGTAAAATGATTGATGAAGCTTTCCTGCTTGGGGAAGATGTAGATGGAATTACAGGAGCTACAATATCGTCACGTGCTATAACCGATGGTATTAAAAATGCAGCTAATGAACTGGCTTCAGTGCTTGATAAAATCGAATAGATTTTTTTTATCGAAGAAGGTGTTTTTCTTGTCACCTTCTTCTTTTGATGTTTGAGACAAAATTTGGAAAGTGCAATGGAGTTCACCCATAAGCCAATATAGCTGATTACTTGCTCAAACCATAAAATCAATTCGCATTTTTCGTTTATTAATGGTATAATTATTCATTATAGAAGGTAAATAAAAGGGGTAGAGGAGAAGATGAAAAACAGCGTATACGACAAAATTGTAATTAAAGTTGGAACTACAACATTAGTCTATGAAAATGGGAAACCAAACATAGGCAACATCGAAAAACTTGTAAGGATAATTTCCGATCTTATGAATAGCGGAAAACATGTAGTTCTTGTTACATCCGGTGCGATTGGTATAGGTGCGGGAAGATTGCAGATCTCTCGAAAAAAGAATTTGAAAATAAAGCAGGCACTTGCCGCAATAGGACAAGGCATCCTGATGCAGATCTATGAGAAACTTTTTGCTGAATACGGTATTATAGTAGCTCAGGTACTTGTTACAAGGGATGATTTATTAAAAGGTGTA
>DUOC01000055.1 GCA_012839065.1 Thermoanaerobacterales bacterium
GGACCTCTTTATCTATTAATTTAAGATGATTCAATTTACAGCACCGTCCCCTTCTATTATTTTGATTTTATTTACCCTGGTTTCATGTCTTCCTCCTTGAAATTCTGCTTCCAACCATACATCTAATATCTCCTTAGCAAGCCCCGGTCCTATGACCCTCTCACCTAAAGTCAGTATATTGGCATCGTTATGTTCTCTTGATGCTTTAGCCGAGAAACAGTCACTGCATACAGCAGCTCTTATACCTGGAACTTTGTTTGCAACAATCGAAACACCGATACCGGTACCGCATATAATAATACCTCTATCAAACTCTCCTTTTGCCACCCTTTTTGCTAAGGGAAAAGCAATGTCGGGGTAATCTACCGAATCTGGAGTGAAGCAACCTAAATCTTCATAATCTATACCTTTTTCTTTAAGATGTTCAATTATTATCTTTTTTAGATTAAAGCCACCATGATCACTGCCAACAGCTATTTTCAATAATTCCACCCCCAACTCCTTATTTTTATGTTTTTCCTTCTTTAGGGATTTTATTCTTATACCCCTAATATTTCCCTGTTTAAATTTAAGGGGCTGTCTATTTTAAACATAATCATATCTTATCTGTATCTTTTTTGACAAAAAGGTAAAAAATCCTTTAATATTTTTTTATTCCATAATAAAATATTTTACCTGTATATACCAACTTTTCTGAATCCATTATACAGCTGATCCTAAAACGATTCGTTCTACATAATAGCACAAGTCAGAATAATGAATCCGAATCTTCATAGATGGGTGTGATAACTTAGTGCCTGGTATTAAAACTACAGATGATTTTATCATTTTTGTTTTAAAATCTTCATTATAGAATCTATAGTATAATTTACTTCTTTTTCGTTATTAAAATGGCTAAAGCTAAACCTCACAGTTCCTTTAGGAAACGTGCCCAATGTCTTGTGTGCAGATGGGGCACAGTGTAGACCACACCTTGTCATAATACCGTAATTTTTGTCAAGTTCATAGCTTATTTCCGCATTGTCTCTATTTTTACAATCTATAGAAACCACAGCAGTACGTCCTTCCAGCCCCTGTATACCTATTATTTCTATGCCTTCCATATTGCCTATTTCTTTAAGAAACATCCCTGTCAATTCTATTTCACGATCTCTGATACTGTCTATACCTTCCTTTTCTAGATATAAAAGGGCTGCATTAAGGCCAAATATACCAGGCAGATTTTGAGTGCCCGGCTCGAATCTATCAGGCAGAAATGAAGGAACTTCTTCACTGTCTGACAAACTGCCGGTTCCACCGCTTACAAGAGGTTCTAATTTTTCTGCTAAACTGTCTGTTATAATAAAACCGCCTATCCCCTGCGGTCCCAGGAGACCTTTATGGCCCGTAAAAGCTAAAGCATCAATATAGGATTTTTCGAAATCAATATCCTGTATCCCTGCTGTTTGAGCTGTATCTACGATAAATATTATCCCATTCTCTCGACAGATCCTTCCGATCTCGTCAATCGGAAGGATTGTACCGCAAACGTTTGAAGCATGATTTATTATCACCGCTTTAGTATTCGCTCTTATTTCTTTATATAGGTCATCGGAATTTAGTCTTCCTTTATTATCACACGGAACCCTAGTAAATTCCACACCTTTTTTCTCAAGCTGCAGCAGAGGCCTCATTACCGCATTATGCTCCATGGAGGACACTATACAGTGATCTTGTCTTTTAAGCAGACCTTTAATTAAAAAATTTAGACTTTGAGTAATATTCATGGTAAATATTACGTTTTCGGGGTTTGAAAAGTTAAATAATCGAGAGAGCAATTCCCTCGTTTCAAGGACTATCTCTACTGCAGTTTGGGCATTGATGTAAATCCCTCTGTTTATATTGCACCCGATATTTTCAATAAAGTATTTCATATTTTCTCCTACTCCAGGCGCTTTTGGGTAAGATGTAGCTGCATTATCTAGGTAAACTTGTTCCATTTAAGCTACCCCCTTGTTTGTTTTTAGTTATCTTTTAATTGGCTTATTTTTATTTTACTATAAAGGTTTACCAATAGTTATAGAAATTATCAAAAATTATAAGATTCTTTTATTTAAAATAACATTATACTCAAATAAGCTCGTGCCATATAATCAACTATGTAATTATTTTTTAACACTGAATAGGGAAATATTGAGATGAATGGAATATAAAGGGCAGAAAAAATAAAGAAAAATTGTTATCACAGTGAAGGGATATTATTTCGAATATAGAATTATACTTTTAAGGTCTTAATGTACTTATTATTAAAACAATGGAGTGAGTTTATTTATGGGGAAACTTCAAGAGTCGATTTCAGTACCGGGAGAAATTTCTTATCCAAAATATATAACAATATTAGTAGTAGCAACTGTATTATTTCTATTTTTTAAGCCCGAAACAGGTGTAGTTTTGTTGATTATTACGGGTTTTTTAATGTCAATTTTTAAAAAAACACCAAAGGGTAAAGCAAATAGACATTTTACAGCAGGAAAACACTTATTGAAGAATGGTAGACCCGAAGGCGCTTTAGAGGAATTTATTATGGCTGCAAAATTTATGCCGGATGTTTCAGATTTAAATTTAGTAATTGCCGAGCTATGTGAAGCAATAGGCAAAATCGAGCTGGCAGTAGAGTATTATGAAAAATACCTAAAGCAAAAACCCGATAATGAAACAAAGATACATTTAGAGGACTTAATAAAAAGTGCGAAAAAATCATGAGTGTAAAGCAACCTCCGCTCCTAACCTTTAAGAATTGTCCTAAAAGAAATAAGGGTTCGTCCGTACTTAACTTATAAAACTGTGCAAGATTACCTTTGATGATAATTTCTTTTCCTTCGCACCCTTCCGCATTATTAAACCCCTTCTTCACAGATATCTGCTCCTTTCATTACATTTTTTTATTTTTGATATTATCTGTTTAGGTTTCTATAAAATAGCTCATAAGCATGATCAAATTTTGGGGTTATTTAAAAAAAGTTTTTACCGCAAAAAATTTTTTTTGAACGAATTATATTATAGGAGGGAAGATTATATGGATAAGACTAGCGAGCTTGCCCTCCAGTCTAAAAATAATCCTTATGTAAGGAATTCTTTTATACATGAAAATAGAGAGTTTATTCTTCAGTTTTCCTCATTTGTTTGCAAAAGGCAGTTAGACTGGACTAATGATGATGAACTTAGTGTTGCAATAATAGCATTTAACGAAGCAATTGACTCATATAATATTTCACTTGGAAAGGATTTTATTAATTATGCTAAGATAGTAATTAAAAATAGACTTATAGACTACTTCAGGAAAGAATCTAAACACAGATATGTGCCAATCGATGTTGATGTTGACGAAGAAGTGTATAGA
>DUOC01000056.1 GCA_012839065.1 Thermoanaerobacterales bacterium
AAAATCAAACCATGATTAATGTAGAAATAATTGATACTAAATCGATTGTAGGGGGAGGCGCATTTCCTGTCGAATATTTGCTTTCTAAAGGAGTTTTAATAAGTATCCCGGGGCTTTCAGCTTCAGCTTTAGAAAAGGCGTTGAGGCGGAATTCCATCCCAATTATCGGCAGGATAGAAAACAATAAACTTATTTTAGATGTAAGAACTGTTCAGTATGATGAAATAGATATAATAGCGGATGCTCTGAAAGATATTTATTTTATTGCTAACGATAATATGTCGGGAGGGTGTGATTTGTGAAACATGTAATTATAGGAACTGCAGGTCATATTGATCACGGAAAAACTGCCCTTATAAAAGCACTTACGAACATCGAAACTGATCGTTTAATAGAGGAAAAAGAAAGGGGCATTACAATAGATTTAGGTTTTGCTTATTTTGATCTGCCTAGTGGGAAACGTGCCGGTATAATAGATGTGCCAGGTCACGAAAAATTCATTAAAAACATGTTGGCAGGTGTAAGCGGAATTGATATAGTACTTTTAGTAGTTGCTGCCGATGAAGGTATGATGCCTCAGACATATGAGCATTTAAATATTCTTTCATTGTTAGATATTAAAAAAGGTATTATAGTAATATCAAAAAAAGATATTGTTCATGAAGATTGGCTGCAATTAGTAATTGATGAGATATCTGCAGAAGTTAAAGGAACATTTTTAGAAAAAGCACCAATAATACCTGTATCATCAAAAAGCGGTGAAGGGCTCAAAGAACTAATACATGCAATAGATCTATTAACACAATCTACGCCATATAATAGAGATATTGAAGCACCTTTTAGATTGCCAATTGATAGGGTCTTTATAATTTCTGGTTTTGGCACTGTAGTAACTGGTACTCTAATTTCTGGGTCAATTAAACTTAACGATGAAGGTGAGATTGTGCCAAAAGGCTATTCAGCTAGAGTGAGATCTCTGCAGGTTCACGGTATAAATGTAAATGAAGCCTTTGCTGGGCAAAGGGTTGCAATTAATTTGGTTGGAGTTAAGCCTAAAGATATTAAAAGGGGTGATGTTTTTACAAAAAAAGGGTCTATAAAACCAGTTAAATTTCTTGACGGCCAATTATTTCTACTAAAAAATGCACCTAAATCTCTAAAGAACCTAAGTAAAATTAGATTTTATACAGGAACAAAGGAAGTAATTTGCTGCTGTACTTTACTAGATAAAAAAATAATAAACCCTGGGGAAGAAGCTTTTGTACAGTTTCAGCTCGATGAAGAAATTGCAGTATTAGAAGGGGACAGATATGTTTTAAGATCGTATTCTCCTATAATAACTATTGGCGGAGGGAAAATACTAAAATTAAGTTCTAAAAAAGTGAAACCATTTAATAAAGAAATACATAAAGAGTTGATTTTAAGATATAAAGGGGATTCTGAAGAATTATTAAACTGGGCTGTGAAGGAGAACAGCAAAGATTTTCCAACTAAAATAGAACTTATTAGTATTTATGGGAAGAACGATTTTGATGAAGTTTTTAATAAATTAATAAAACAAAATAAAATAGCAATGTTAAAAACAGGTCAAAAGGAAATAATTCTGCATAAAGAATTTATAGACAATATGGAGAAAAAAATTATTGGTTTATTAGAGAACTATCATAAAAAATTTCCATTAAAAAAGGGTGTTCATAAAGAAGAACTAAGAGAAAAACTTAAACTCCCACTTCAAGGGTTTCAGTTGCTATTAAAAATGTTCCAAGATAATGGGACTATTAGAGATAATGATGGGCTGATATCTATTAAGGATTTCAAAATTATGTATTCTCCAGAGCAGGAAAATATAAAAAGTTACATAATAGAGCAATATTTGAAAGGGGGGTTTGAACCCCCTGTGATAGATGATTTGATAAAAAAGTCTAAATTCGATTCTGCTGAAATTTTGGATGTCTACAATTCTATGATTGACACAAACATTTTGATAAAAATAGAAGAAGGAATTGTATTTCACAGAGACTATTACATAAAAGCAAAAGAAATACTTATTAACAATTTAAAAGCAAAAGGGAAGATAACATTAGGAGAATATAGGAATTTGCTAAATACTACAAGGAAAATTGCTCTTCCTCTTTTGGAACATTTTGACCAGATAAAACTTACACAACGTAATGGCGATATAAGGATTTTAAGATAATAATAGACTATTTGTTACTGTGCCTTTCAATAGCTAATTCTAAAAGCCGGTTAACCAATTTAGTATAAGAAATTCCTGCAGCTTCCCATAGTTTAGGATACATACTCCCATGAGTGAAGCCGGGGATCGTATTTAATTCATTAATATATATCTTATCATTCACTTCATCATAGAAAAAATCAGCCCTTGCAAATATAGAACAATTTAATGTTTTATATGCTTTTATTGCAACTTCCTGGATTCTTTCTACAACCGGTTCAGGAATAGGTGCCGGAATTATTAGTTTTGTGCCTTTATTGTCAAAATATTTTGCTTCATAATCGTAAAACTCTTTTGCGTATACAATTTCACCGGGAACTGACACCTCCGGTGTTTCATTGCCCAGAATAGACAGTTCGATCTCTCGAGCGTTAACGAATTCTTCAATTATTATTCTATTATCATATAAGAATGCAGTTTTTATAGCTTCATATAATTCTGAACGATTATGAGCTTTGCTTATTCCTACACTTGAACCTAGATTACAGGGCTTAACAAAACATGGATAACCTAATTCTTCTTCAATATTTTTAACTGTATTTTCCTTTTCAGCAGCGAATTGATTTTTACTGTAAACCTGATATCTTAATATAGGGAGACCGGCATATTCAAATAGTTTTTTTGAAAACGCTTTATCCATTCCTAGGGCTGAAGACATTACATCACTGCTTACATAAGGGATCTGAAGTACTTCAAAGAGACCTTGTATTGTTCCATCTTCACCTTTAGGTCCGTGAAGCACTGGGAATACTATATCTAACTGATAAAACTCTCGGTGACAATTGTTGATAGTAAATAATCCTTTATAATCAGGATCAAGTGATAAGAAAATATTAATACCTTCGTCTTCCCATTCACCTGTTTTAATTTTATCAATTTCCCCATTATATAATAGCCATTTTCCAGTTTTGGTGATTCCTATTAATGTTAAATCATATATCTCTCTATCTATTACATTTATTATAGACGTTGATGACATCAAGGATACTTCATGTTCTCCTGATTGACCGCCAAAGATAATTCCTAACTTCATTTTATTCACGGAAACATCTCCTCTCTTTATTACGTATAACCTAATCAAGATTTTATACTTATTACAATGTTTATTCAAGGAACAAATATTTTTTACAATATTATTATGAAATTTAATTGGTGTTGAAGATAAATTGTATAGGAAGTATAATTAAATAAACACTAATTAACAAAAAAATGGATATTAGTATACTATTATTATTGTTCCGTAGTACTTAAAGCAGGAATTTGCTAAAAAATAAAGAAGTCTAATTCTATATCAGATAAAAAGGCGGATTCTCCTATGAACTTATCTTCAAAGCGCACTATTAAACATTTTTTAAGTAAAAAAAATAATAAGGTCTTTTTATTGATTTCCTTATGGTACATATTTTACTTGGTATTTATCTTCTATTACGACCCAATTCCTGCAATTTATTCAGTATTGGCACTTATTTTTCCGATAATAATTTTGGGTATGATAAATGGATTAAAAGGCGGTATAATATCATCAATAGTAAGCAGTGCAGTAATATTCGTAAAATTCTTTTATAATGAAGATGTTATTTTGAGCCAGGAAATTATACCAATTGCAATAACGTTTCTAGTTATAGGTGTTATTACAGGATTATTGTCTAATAATTTGCGTTATCATAATAAACGATTAGCTTTACTTTATGAAAGTTTAAGAGAAACACAAAGTAAATATGAATTTCTTTATAATCTCATTAAAATTACGTCTTCAATTTTAGATCCTATTGAATTATCTGAAAAATTAATAGAATTACTTAATATTAGTTTTGGATATTCGACTATTTCAATACTTCTTGTAGATGAAGAACATAAACATCTGGAGATTGTTGCGGATCAAAATCGCCCTGGGATAATATCGAAAAAAATTAAGTTAGGAGAAGGTATTACAGGTATCGCAGCTCAAGACGGTAAAACAATTTATGTACCGGATGTGTCAAAGGATAAACGGTATATTATGGGTTCTGAAAAAACGAAATCGGAACTTGCCGTACCAATAAAACACAAAGGGAATGTATTAGGTATTCTAAATCTGGAAAGCCCGGAATACTCTGCATTTTCGAACACGGATATAGAATATATGGAGCTTTTTGCTGATCAGATATCCATATCAATGGCCAATGCTCGTTTAATGTCGACCACATGGCAGCAAGCAATTACTGATGAATTAACGAGTTTATATAATTACAGATACTTTATAAACATACTCGAAAGGGAAGTTTATGAAGCAGAAAGATATAATAAGTCATTGACGGTATTAATAATCGATTTAGATGATCTTAAGATTGTAAATGATACTTTTGGTCATCCGATTGGAGATCAATTATTAAAAAGTGTAGCGAAAATAATATCGGCTAGTGTGAGAAAGAGTGATATAGTTGCTCGATATGGTGGAGATGAATTTGGTGTGATACTTCCGGGAACAGATAAAGAAGGAGGACTTACGGTAGCCAATAAAATAAGAGAAAACATTAAAGCTATACACCTTGATATGGAAAATATCAAAAATAGATTGTTATTGACGGCAAGTATAGGTATTGCGTCATTTCCAGATGATGCCAATAATTGGGAAAAATTGGTATTCGAAGCAGACAAAGCAATGTACATTGCAAAAGAAGAAGGTAAAGACATGGTTGTATGTAAATAGATTTTTTAAGTTTAATCTGTTTTAACTACTGTTGTTTTTTTTCATTTTCGTAATAGGGTACTGGTATATATTGAATTGTTGGTCTTTTTTGAACTGGTTGGGGATAGTAATCCATAAGGTCATAAATTTCCTTCGGAAGAGTAGCACATATTGGGAATCCCATTTCTTTTAGTTGTTCGCAAGTTAGCGGATAATCATGAGTCCACTGCCCCCTTGAAAGCATCAATGAGAGGTCTTTTGCTTTATCTTCAGGGAGTTTGTTCTTCAAAAGATTAAATACACTTTGTTCCACCTGGTTTATAGCTTTTTCTGCTACATCTGCAAGGATAATAGTTTCATCTTCAATATCTTTTTTATCTTTAACTTTTAAGACCTTTAATATTGATGCTGCTGGAAAATTGCCGATTTGGGGATCTACCGGGCCTAGTACTGCATTTTCATCCATTACAATTTCATCTGATGCAAGGGCTATTAAAGTGCCGCCAGACATAGCATAATGGGGCACAAATACTGTTACTTTAGCGGGATGGCGCGATAATGCATTTGCTATTTGTTCAGCTGCTAAAACAAGGCCTCCCGGGGTGTGAAGCAAGATATCTATAGGCATATCTGGAGGAGTTAGTCTTACTGCTCTTAACAGCTGTTCTGAGTCCTCTATATTTATATATTTAGAAATAGGGAAGCCGAAGATAGATAAAGCTTCTTGGCGATGGATAAGAGAAATGAATCTAGAACCGCGTTTTTTTTCGAATTGTCTCATTAAATTGATCCTTTTTAATTCAAGATTTCTTTGTTTTATCATAGGTAACAGAGAAGAGAAAATAAAGAAAAGAACTAATAAATTAAAAAACATTAAAACCCCTCCCAAATTAGAAGTAATTTTGTAATATATACTATAAGAAAATATTCGACAATAATTAAATTAATCCTTTTATTATAAAGTATAATTGTTTGAATCAAGCATAAAGCCACCATATGGTGGCTTTATGCTTGATTCAAACAATTATACTTTATAATAAAAGGATTAAT
>DUOC01000057.1 GCA_012839065.1 Thermoanaerobacterales bacterium
AAAAATAAATCCTGCAATATATGTAAAATATGCCATATAATACATCTATTTAGTTTGCTCAGTTTTTTTAAATTGTGCATTAGATTTTAACTTCTGACCACCAGTATAAATAAAGTTTATTAGAGTCAAAGCACTCATTATAATTCAAATATCGTCACAAGAAATAAATAGCCACATTTATAAGCGGCTATTTATTAATTATGTGTGCCTTTGAGTAGGTTTTAAAAGTCTTGTAAATCTCTATTGTTTCAGTTTCGCCCACTTTATCTCCGGCATTATCTATATTAACTACATATCCCTCTAACCTTGCGATCCCATCTGCAGGATTAGATGAATGAGGTTCCTCAATTGTTACTTCTAATATATCCCCTTCCTTAACAGGTAGCGCAATTTTTTGTATATCTTCTTTTGAGCCGATAGCTTTTATCTTAATATCCTCAGGATGTAAGTCAAGATTACCTTTTACAAATATTGTTTTATTGTACTGTTCTTCCAAATAATTAATATGGCTGCCTCCTGAACCGATAACAACAGAAGCAACACTAGGATGGACTTCAACTAGTACTGCCTCAGCAGAGCTGTTTACAGAAATAATATATTTAAGTTTTTTTTCTACCCTTTTACTCATAGTTTCTTCAGATATGATACGCCCTCTTCCTTCACAGTAAGGGCATTTTTTTTGGAGAAGTTCATCCAAGCCTTGCCTTACCTTCTTTCTGGTCATTTCTACCAGCCCTAGTTTTGTTAATCCTAATATATGGGTTTTCGTTTTATCTTTTTTTAATTCCTCTTCCAGAGTGTTTAGAACCATATTTTGATGCTCCTGACTTGACATATCAATAAAATCTATGATTATTATTCCGCCTATATCTCGGATTCTTAATTGTCTGGCAATCTCTTTAGCAGCTTCAAGATTAGTTTTTAGCACTGTATCTTCAAGATTTAAACACCCTACATATTTGCCAGTATTAACATCGATTGAGGTAAGTGCCTCAGTTTGATCAATAACTATATATCCACCACATTTTAGCCATACCTTTCTATTTAAAGCTTTTTCAATTTCCTTTTCTACACCAAAATAATCAAAAATATCTTGCTGACGGTTAAAAAGTATAACCCTTTCTTTTAAATTAGGTGCAACAAAATCGAGCAGTTCTAATACTCTATCATAATCAGATTTATTATTTATGTAAAGAGTGTCTATTTCATGTGAAAAAAGGTCCCTGACAATCCTGCTAATCAGGTTTAAATCTTTGTAAATCAACTTAGGAGCTTGTGCTGTTTTCTTCTTAAATTGTATTTTTTCCCACAGTGCTGTTAAAAAATGGAGATCTTGAACCATGTCTTCCTTGTTTCTGCCTTCTGCTACAGTTCTAACAATTAAACCCATTCCCTGCGGTTTTATCTCTTCTGCAAGAGATTTCAAACGGTCACGTTCTTCATCTGCTACTATTCTCCGTGATATACCTATATAGTCTCCCGTTGGCATTAGAACTAAATATCTTCCCGGAATCGTTATATTCGTTGTAACTCGTGCGCCTTTACTGCCAATAGGTTCTTTTATAACTTGAACAACTATCTCTTGACCTAATTTTAAAACATCTTTAATAGAATTATTTTTTATTTTCCTTGTATCTCCGTTTTCTAAAAATTCGTTTTGAATATAAATATCGTCTACATATAGGAATGCATTTTTATCGAGCCCTATGTCAACAAATGCCGCCTGCATCCCTGGAAGTACATTTGCCACCTTCCCTTTATATATATTGCCGGCGATCCTTAAGCCATGATTTTTTTCAATATATATTTCTACTAAATTGCCATCTTCTAAAAGTGCCGCTCTAGTTTGATCTCGTTCTGCATCTACAGCTATTTCTTTCGCCATTTAACTCAACTCCTTATTAGGTTGTTTGTATTATGAAATAACTAATCAAAAGGTGAAAAAAGTTCGGAGTTTTTTTTAATAAAAAGCCCCTTCCTATGCACCTTTTCCATTTCCCAATTATTCAATTTATCATCCCATTGTTTTAATGCCTGTATCACCTGTCCAACAGATACTCTTGCAGCATGCAATTTCATCTCTAAAATAAATTTGTCATACTCTCTAGATAGAATTTTTAATGAATAAATAAAGGGACGTATATTCACATTTTTAGAATATTTTTTCCCTCTTTTTTTCTTCTCTTTTTTAATTATAATATTATCCATATTGAGAAAATTGTCGAATATAAAATGCAAGGTTCTTTCATCGTATTTTACCCCTGTTTTAATAACTACATCATAGACAGCCGTATTAATTACTGACATTAAGGGCATAATATCATCTTCTACTTCCCTTGCTTCCAAAATGTAAAATCCTTTAGGTAGATTATCGTTCAACTTTTTTTTAAAAACCTCTGGTGATATATATTCTGTTAATTTAATATCAACATATTCTGAACTGCTGGTAACTCCTACCGGAAGAGGAAATGTAAAGCCCATTTGTGGTCGGGGGTTAAAACCTCCAGAGAAGGCTATGGGCAAACTTGCTCTCCGAACAGCTCTATCGAAAACTCTCACAACATCTAAATGGGAAATAAATCTTACAGGTTCTTCTTTCGTAAATTTTGCCCTAATAAGCACAATATCTTCCCCCTTGCAAATTCTTAATACCACAGGCTGAACACGGACCAAACCTGCAATCTAAAGTAGGTTCGGCTTTTATAGTCCCCTTTCGATGCTCTCTTACAAGAAACTCCTTTGAAATACCGGGATTGATATGATCCCAAGGAAAAGTTTCTTCATAGCCCCTTTTGCGGTATGCATAAAATTCAGGGTCAATACCACATTCATTGAACGCATCTAGCCAAAGTTGGTATTTAAAATGTTCAGACCAACTATCAAATTTACACCCTTTTAGCCAAGCTTTGTATATAGGATCAGAAAGCCTCCTATCTCCTTTTGCCATAACTGCTTCAAGGAAACTCAATTCTCTCATATGCCAGTTATAAGTAATTTGTCTATGTTTTAATCTTTTCCTAAGATATTCCTGTCTGTTTTTCAGCTCCTCTATTGAAAATTGAGGTTCCCACTGGAATGGCGTGAAGGCTTTTGGAACAAAAGAAGATGTACTTACAGTCAGCTTTAATCTCTTATCTTTGGCCTCTGTAACATCTTCATAAATTCGGACTATCTTATAGGCTAAGTCTATTATACCGTCTAAATCCTCATAAGTTTCAGTTGGAAGCCCTATCATAAAATATAGTTTTATGTTATGCCAACCTAATTCAAAAGCACTTTTGACACATTCTAATAAATCTTTTTCAGTAACCCCTTTATTTATAACATCTCGCAATCTCTGAGTCCCTGCTTCAGGGGCAAATGTTAACCCGCTTTTTCTTACTTCTTGAACTAATTCAGCCATCCTTAAAGAAAAAGAATCTATCCTTAAAGATGGTAAAGACAAATTGACACCTCTGGTTTTAAAGGCTTCCAAAAGCTTTTCAGTTATCGGTTCGATGTATGGATAGTCACTTGAGCTCAGAGAAACAAGGGAAATTTCCTCATAACCTGTATTATCCATTAGCTCTTTCCCTTGTTTCTCAAGTGTTTCGATAGACTTTTCCCTTACAGGTCTATATATCATACCTGCTTGACAGAATCTACAACCCCTTGTACAACCCCTGAATATTTCTAGCATAGCCCTATCATGTACAACTTCCATAAAAGGAACTATAAATCTAGAAGGATAATATGCATTATCTAAATCTTGTATTATCCTTTTTTCAACTTTTTTAGGAACACTTTTATCAATCGGCTTTATCTCTTCAACAGTTCTATTACTATTATAATATACTTTATAAAAACTTGGGACATATATCCCTTTGATACCTGCCGCAATTTTTAAAAAGACCTCTTTATCCTCTTGTTTATTCTTCCATGATTTATACGCTTCTATCAACTCTAATATAACTTCTTCACCTTCACCTATAACAAACAAATCAAAAAAATCAGCAATAGGTTCTGGGTTATAAGCACAAGGGCCTCCACCTATAATTAAAGGATGGCTGTTATCTCTTTCGCTAGAAAATACAGGAATCTGGGCCATGTTAAGCATGTTAAGGATATTCGTATATGTCATTTCATACTGAAGAGTAAAACCGATAATATCAAAATTAATTAAGGGTTCTCGAGTTTCAAGACTAAACAGAGGTATGTTCCTTTTCCTTAATTCATTTTCCATATCAGTCCATGGTGCAAATACTCGTTCTGCATAAATACCTTTCTGTTCATTTAGTAAATGGTAAAGAATTTTTATACCCAAATGGGACATGCCTATTTCATAAGTATCGGGAAAAGCAAAAACAAATCTAACATCTATGCTGCTCAAATCTTTATGTACGCTATTCCATTCGTTGCCAAGATACCTTGCAGGTTTTTCGACTTGTTCCAGAATCCTTTCGATTTCGTTCTTGTACAATTTATTTCCTCCTCATTTCTTATATATACAAACACCATTTTATTTTATTTTAATATAGTTTTCACTATTATTCCATTATTTAATTAATAAATCTTCAACTTTTGCTCTCATACCTTTGGTTAACAGCCCTTTTAATATTTCTTCTTCTGTCAATTCTCCAAGGATTTTGCCTTCATGATTTATTACTTTAATTGTACAATATTTATTTGGTGAAAGATATCTTATTATATTTTTTAAAGGTGTTTCTCTTGAAACAATTAGACTATCGTATTTTATAACACCTATTTGTTTTAATTTTGCTGATTTTTTTGAAATATTATTAATATATGCGTAGATAAAATATTGCTCTTCATTTTTTAGAGACCAGAAAATAAATAAAGATACTATTATAGGCATTATATTTAATGAATCCGTAAAAATTAAATATATGCCAAATAAAAACAAGATAAAAGCTAGTATTTTACCACATGACATCCCTATTTCTGTAGACTTTTGATAGCCAATAAAAATTGATAAAACAGCCCTCATTATTCTTCCACCATCAAGAGGAAGAGCCGGCAAAAGATTAAAGAGAGCTAAGTATAGATTAACCTTTATAAAAAAAATAAAAAGGTCGCCCCTTATAATGCCTTTTGAATCCAAAATTGCACCAACAACGGCAATTATAATATTAATTAAAGGACCTGATACAGATATAATTATCTCATCAATGGGGGGAGCCCCTATCAGCCCTTCAAACTTGGCTGCGCCCCCATACGGTGTTAGCTCAATCTCCTTCACTTTATACCCTACAGCTCTGCCTACTGCACTATGAGTCCACTCATGAATGAAAATAGCTAAAAAAATAATAATGATCTCTTTTCCTGACCCAATCAATAAAGCGCAGGCCATTATAAGAAAAAATGCCGGATTGAATCTTACTTCTAACCCTTTGACATTAAGAATCATCAGATTCCACCTTTGTTTTTATTTATATGCTTAAAAACTGTAGATAATGGGTCAACAGGTTCCCCATCTAACCAGACTTCGAAATGCAGATGGCTTCCATCAGCTAATCCTGTATTCCCCACTTTAGCTATAATTTGACCTTTTATAACCTTATCCCCTTCTTCTACTAAAATTTTAGAGCAGTGTGCGTACATGGTTTCCATACCATTATCATGAGCAACAATAACATATTTACCAAGTTCTGTATCTTCCCATACCTTTTTTACCTCACCGTTTAATATTACCCTAATATCCGAGCCCTCATCAGCACTAATGTCTATTCCATTATGCATTCTTTTATCTTTAAGTATGGGATGTACCCTAATACCAAAACCCGATGTAATTTCCCCGGAAACAGGGAGGTTTATGCCTTCACTTATATTTTCTTCATTTTGAGATGGATAGTCAGGTTGATTTAAAACCATTTTTAATACTTCAGGTTTTATTTTACTCTGAAAAAAACTTATTACTTTTGATTCTTCAATAGCTTTATTGAAATCATAATTGTATGTTAAGAGATACTTGATATTGTCTGTAAATTTTTGAGTCAGAGGGGTATTGACTTTATTTAGTCCTTGAATAACTGTAAAAATTATTAAACAAAAAAATATCTTCTTTAAATAAGAAATTTGCTTGTTTTTCTTTCCCCTACTAGGATTTAGGGGTTCTTTATTGATTTTCCTATTAATATTCAGTTTAGGCATTTTCCCCCCTCCCTCAAAATATCTATTTTAAAAATTATTTCTTCTATAATATATTTATTTTTAAAATTAATATTACAACATCTAAAGTTAATCATTAAAAAACCCCGGCAAGTTTTTGCCGAGGTGAATAACCTAAAATAAGATCTTGTATCTGCGCATTCCCACATTAAGTACTAACCCTACTGCAATCATATTCGTAATAAAAGAACTACCGCCATAACTCATAAATGGGAGAGGCAAACCGGTTATAGGCATAATCCCTATTGTCATCCCAATATTTATAAATATATGAAAGGTAAACATTGTAATTACACCAACTATTATCAACATACCATATAGATCTTTTGATTTTGATGCAATATTCAACATCCTTAATATCAAAAATAAATAAAGAACTAAAAGTAGAATCCCCCCTATAAAGCCCAATTCTTCCCCAAGCACAGAAAAGATAAAATCAGTATGCTGTTCTGGAAGAAATTGTAATTGGTTTTGGGTGCCCCTATAAAGCCCTTTGCCCAACAACCCTCCCGAACCAACAGCTATTTTAGACTGTATAACATGATATCCTGCTCCTAGTGGATCCATATTAGGGTTTAAAAATACTAAAATACGTTTCTTCTGGAAACCCTCTAAAGAAAACCATGCTATAGGAGCTAATAAAACGCCTGACAATATTAAACCCGATAACAGTTTTATATTAGCTCCCCCCGCAAACATCATAACAAAAAAAATAGCCAATAAAACCATTGAAGAACCCAAATCAGGTTGTTTCATAATCAATATAATAGGGAAACCTACATAAAGTAATGCCAGCAAAAGTTCCTTGATATCATTAATGTTCCCTTCCTTTTTTTCGATATATTTTGCCAGTGTTAAAATAGTTGCAATCTTTGCGAATTCAGAAGGTTGAAACCTGAATGGACCAATCATAATCCACCTGGTAGCACCCTTAGCAGATTTCCCTGCAAAAAAAACCACTAATAGAAAAATTATATTTATGACATAAATAATATTTACATATTTGCCAATAACTCTGTAATCTATGCTTATAGCAACCAACATAGCTGCCAGCCCAACCGCAAACCACATTAGCTGCATTTTAACATAATAGTAATCTTTAGCTTCAGCACTAGTTGAATTAGTCGCACTGCTGATTATAATAATCCCTATACATGAAATAATTACAACCAGAATCAAAAGCCCATAATCGAAGCGTTTGAGCAGTCTTTTATCTATCATTCTTGTTCCCCCAGATTAAGTTTCTACTAACATTATAACATGAAATGCATTAGTAGAAAAAGAGTTTCCAAAATGATAGTATCATACCATTTTTATGATCGGAATAGGAATCCGACAAACAGGGATACCACAGGGAACCCTCACACTCCATTTTATAATATCGCACAACAAAACTAATAATAAAATAGACATTACTAAAAAGGTGTGTCTTCATAATATATTAAAACCCTGTCACCGTCTTTTACAGGAGAAGTAAAATTAGCTTCTTCCCCGTTTATTTTGGTAATCAGCTTACTGGATACTTTTTTATCATCAAATGTAATGTAATTTAACACATCTATTAAGATCATATCCTTTTCTTTTATTATAATCTTACTGCCATCTTCTATTAAAATATCTGGATTAGCCCTTTCTCCGTTCATATAAACATCAGGGAATACTTCAATTTTATCATCGTTTACAAAGATCGTCTTGAATGAGTTTTCCGATATGAAATCTCTAATATAAGCCTTTGCATCCTGCCCTTTAACTCCGGGAATAAAACTGATTTTGTCATTATTATGTAGAACAGTACTGAGTTTGGCTTCTTCCCCATTCACTTTTATTTTACAAGTTTCTCCCAGGGTTCCTTTGGCAACTTTAATTTGCCCATTTATTTCAAATGTCAAAGCCATCCCGGGAGCACCATATATATCAATCGGGCTTATCCCACACTGTATCAAGGCATCAACGACAGCGGGATCCTCAAACTCAAACAGCTGAACTTCAATATCATTTACAGAAACATTAATTATGTTCAACCCGCGAGATTCTAAAGAATTAACAGCTATTCCAATGGGGGTAACTCCAAAAGGTCCGACTATATCTTCACAAATATTTGAAACACTTGCTATTATATCACTGCCTCTTATTCTAACCCTGTCTTTTGGTATGCCAAGATAATAGGCAATCTTTTCGGTTAGGTTTGGTGTTAAACTGCCACCGCCTATACAAATTACGGCATTTGGGGCTGTACTGTTTATTTCAATTATTTTTTCAGATATTTTCTTTGCAAGAGTTTCAATCGTTTCATCAATTTCTTCAATAATTTTTTCTTTTTGAAGAACAAATTTATTTCCCAGTATATCGAAAAAGGTTATTATTTCGTCTTTATTCAACTTACGTTTTACTTCTTCTCCTGTATTATAGTCAAGCAAGAATTGTTCACACAATTTATCTGTTATCTCGTCTCCTGCAATAGGTACCATTCCGTAAGCCGTTATACTCCCCGCTTTTGTAATTGCAATATCTGATGTTCCGGCTCCTATATCCACCAGAGCTACATTCAGCTGTCTCATATTAGGAGGCACGACCACATGACTTGCAGCAATAGGTTCCAGAGTAATACTATGTAGTTCTAATCCGCTTTTATATACCACAGTCAGCAGGCTGTCTACAACAATCCTCGGTAAAAATGTAGCAAGTAGATCTACACCTATTTTGTTACCCTTTTGCTTGATCAAGCTTCCTATCTTTTGGTCATCAATTTTGTAGTTTACTACACTATAACCTATGCAATAATAATCCCATCTTTTATCGATATTTTTACCTTTATTGTTAATTTGCTGAAGCGCATTTCTTACAGCATCCCATTCAAGTAATTTAACATCGCTTTCAATTATTTCATAAAAAGGTGAGACACTGTGCTCTGCAGTAGCTCTTATAGTATATAAAGACCTACCAGCAGCTGCAACAGCAGCTCTGTTGAAGGTCTTACCATTACGTTCTTCGAGATTGTATTTAATCTGTGACACAACTTTTATTACTTGGTCTATATTATGTATCTGGCCGTCATACATAGCCCGATTCTCATGCTCTATAATCTCATAATCTACTAAACAATACTCTCTTTCTGTTTCCTTCCGAATAATTATGCCTACAACGCTTCTTGTCCCAATATCTAACGCAAAAACTTCCTCTTTGGAATCAATAATCATGAAAAATCCTCCTGATATATTAAATAAAGAAATCTTTTTTATTATTTAGGCAGATGTTTCATCCTTTTTATAGGTATATTAGCAATAAGTGCAGGAACCAAAGCATCACTTTTACCTAATTTTGTTCTGGTTAACTCAATCTCCATCCCCTCTTCTTCTATTTCCATATAATCGGAAAACACTTGTATTAGTTCTTCTTTAATCATTTCAAGAAAGTGAGGTGAAACATTTGCTCTATCATGGACCAAAAGTAATCGCAGCCTTTCCTTTGCCACTTCCTTGCTTGAACTGTCTTCCCGGGTAAATATTTTAAAAATATCCAATGATTCATCCCTCTCTTCCCTATTATCGTTTAAGACCAAAAAAGATCTTAAGTCTTTCCATAAAGCTGTTTTCTACTTCAAGGTTCATCAGTGGAACATCTTCACCTTCTATACGTCTTGATATATTTCTAAAAGCTTGACCTGCTTTGGAAGCAGGATCTGATATTGCAGGTTCCCCTTTATTTGTTGAAATGACTATTTTTTCATCTTCCGGCACAACCCCTAAAAGCTCAATTGCCAAAATTTCGATCATATCCTCTATATCCATCATGTCCCCTTTTTTAACCATATCACTACGCAGCCTGTTAATTACTAATTTAGGTCCCGGCAATTCCGAGGCTTCTAAAAGGCCTATTATCCTATCGGCATCTCTTACAGCCGCAACTTCCGGGGTTGTAACAATAATAGCATTATCTGCACCCGCAACTGCATTCTTAAATCCATGTTCTATTCCTGCCGGACAATCAATAAGGATATAATCAAAATCTTGTTTGAGCTTATCGCATAGCTCCTTCATCTGTTCAGGAGTAACAGCTGTTTTCTCTTTTGTTTGTGCAGCCGGAAGCAGATACAGTTCTTCAAATCGTTTATCTCTTATTAAAGCTTGTCTTAATTTGCATATTCCTTCAACTACATCTACAAGATCATATACTATCCTATTTTCCAGCCCCATTACTACATCTAAATTTCTTAGCCCAATATCGGCATCTAATAAAACTACCTTTTTATTGAGAAGTGCAAGCCCTGTACCAATATTTGCAACAGTGGTAGTTTTCCCAACCCCACCCTTTCCTGATGTTACAACTATAACCTTACTCAATTTATATTCCCTCCTTGCTTTTTTCTAAATTGCAAAAATACGGTTCTATATATATACGCTCACCTTTTATGAGAGCCACTTCGGGAAAACTAGGGGTGAACACCATACCATCTGGAGCACGAGAAATTTTATCTGCAATCCTAAGCTGTGTAGGCTGTAGACGAAAAGCTGTAACTATAGCTTTATTATCCCCTGATGCACCAGCATGGGCTATACCCCTTAACACACCGAACACAAAAATATCGCCCGTGGCAATAACTTCTGCACCCGGGTTAACATCACCGAGTATTACAACATTACCGTCATGATTGATTTTCTGACCTGATCTAAGAGTCTTCTTCACAAAAAAAGTTTCGGCGGCCGGTGTAATTGTCTCCTTTCTTAAAAATTTTTGACTGTGATTATAATTCCTTATCTCTGTTAGATTCATAAAATAATCCTTTTCTATAATTTCAATAATTTTCTGTTTTTCTTCTACAGAAAGCTGCATTTCGCCCAGATCAATAATTACATCAGCTCCTGCAAAGAAGTCTTTTGATTTACTGAATTTTTCCTTGAGTTTTTCTTCGAATTCCGTAATACTTTCTATGTTCCTCAATATAATTAATAATCCGTCCTTTGTACCCTTTAAGATCAGCAACTTTTACATCCTCCTCAAGAATTGTATATAAGCTACTATGATTTTTTAATTCTTCAAATATAACCCATATCCTTCTTTCAAATAAAAAAATGAGGATATAAGCCTCATTTTATCGTCATAAATGAAAATTTTAAATTATTTATTCTTTATGGTAATTCTTTAGGTTTTATTAAATAATCATCAATTTGTTTTTTGTTGATTTCAAAATACTGTTCATATATCGCTCTTGCTACAGGGCCCCCTGTAGAGCCCCCGCTTCCTGATTGTTCTATGAAAACAACAATTGCAATTTCCGGATCATCATATGGGGCAAAAGTGGCAAACCAACCATGATTTTCGTATCTTGAGTTCCATTCAGCAGTACCTGTTTTACCTGCTGCAGCTATCGGAAAACCTCTAAAAGGTCCCCAAGCAGTCCCACCGGGTTCAAGCACGGCCTTCATGCCTTCTTTTATAATATTTAATGTTTCTTGTGAAATTCCAATATCTTCAGGTGTTTTTGGTTTGTTCTCCAGTATTACTTCACCCTCACTGTTAATAATTTTTTTTACCAAGTAGGGCGTAACTAATTTACCGTTATTAGCTATAGCACTCACATAACGAGCTATCTGCAAAGGCGTATAGCTGTGAAAACCTTGTCCTATAGCAGCATCTAATGTTTCTGCAGGGTACCATTTCTTTTGGGACGCATTTGTAAACGCTTTTTCTTTATAGCTTCTCCCTGCAACAGTTCCAGATTCTTCCCTTGGAAGTTCTATGCCTGTTTTTTCACCAAGCCCGAACTTCCTAGAGTATTCTTCAAGAGCATCGATACCGACACGACGACCCATCTCATAAAAATAGATATTACATGATTTAGCAAGTGCAGATATAATATTTACCCTGCCATGTCCACCACTTTTCCATGCCCAGCATTTTTTCGGTGCAATAGTCCAATAAACCCCACCTCTTGAATCTATAAACTCTTTAGGTGTAGTTGATTTAGTTTCTAATGCAGCAGCAGCTGTAACCATTTTGAACACCGATCCGGGTGGATATGTGCCTTGAACTGCTTTATTAAACAAAGGTTTAAGTGGGTTATTAAGTTCCTCCCAATCAGTTTTCGATATACCTCCCACAAAAAGATTGGGATCAAAAGCCGGTTCACTCACTAATGAAAGGATCTCACCGCTTTTTACATTCATTACAACTACTGCCCCTTTATTAGCATTAGGATAAGGTCTATATGGATCATTTTGAAGTTTATACATCATATCCTTCAATGCTTTTTCTGCAGTCTTTTGGATTTCTAAATCTATCGTTAGAAAGACAGAATTACCAGGTACCGGATCTTCATGCCCTAATACCCTAATAAACTCACCTTTTGCGCTGACTTCAACTTGTCTGCCTCCATCCTGCCCTTTTAAATATTTTTCTAATACCTTCTCAAGCCCCTCTTTGCCAATATAATCACCCGGTTTATAATTATCCTCAGATAACTGTTCTAGCTCACTTTGGTTGATTTCCCCCAAATAACCGACTACATGCGATGCTGTCTCTCCATATAGGTAATTTCTAATCGGTTCAACTTGAATAATGACCCCGGGCAGTTCGTTCTCTTCGATTTTAGCAACTGCATCAAAGTTTACATCGGTTTTTAATTTAACCGGAATAAATTTTTTATAACCCTGCTCAAGTATCTTATTTTTTAAATTGTCAAATGCGTAGCTTACATAGGCCTTATCGCCAGCTTCTAATGTTAGATAAATTATATCTTTATCGAAATCTATTTTAATGGGGTAAATAATTTTCCCTTGTTCATTCTTTATTATAATATCATTATCATCAATTACTCCATCACCATTTCTGTCACCAAGGGGTCTTTGTTTTAGCCTAACAGTCCTCTTATCAGTAACGGTATATTCCTCTTCATCTATAAAAATAAAATGGGGCAGGTCTAATATTTCCCTTAATGATTTAAATACATGTTCTCTTTCTTCGGCAGTATTCCCCATATCAAGATAAGATACAGTAAAACCCGGTCTGTTTGTAACAATCAATTTTCCGTACCTATCTATAAAATCGCCTCGCGGTGAAGCTATAGGTATAATCCTAACTCTGTTACCTTCAGAAAGCCTTTTGTATAACTCTGCATTAACTAACTGAAGATTAATTAACTGAAGAGATAAAATAGCAAATACTAATATTACTGCGATAGTTATTGTCCGGATTCTTTTTTCAATAAGTTTTTTATCTTTTTTCATCTGCCAATCACACCCTCATGCTTAAAAAAAGAGGCCTCTATCTTTCTTAAAATATTATAAATAAATACACAAATAACAGAATTCAAAAATGCATAAGGTAAAACCAATTTCCACATAAGAGGTAAAAAGGGATGGCTAAACTGTATAAAGTGCATGATAATAATTGTAATACCCTCGTGCAAGATACTACCAACAAAAGTTACTATAAAAGGCAGCAATACATCACTTCTAAACAAAATCCGGGTATAATATCCTGTTAAATACCCGGTTATAAACTTGCTAATGGCGTTTATCCCTAAAATATATCCAGTATGAAAATCTTGTAAGAGCCCAAAAAATAGTCCGTAAATTCCTCCTTCTATATCACTGCTTTGAAGTGCAACTGCAATAACAGCTGCTAATAAAAAGTCAGGTTTTATACCTCGAATACTTAGGAAGCTAAAAATTGAAGATTGTAAAATATATACTAAAAACAAAAAAACACTTCTTACTATTGTTTTTTTCACAAATCAATTCTCCTCCTCCGTAAGCAGTTCATTGTCGGGTTTTTTTACTATTATAAAAACCTCTTCAAGCCTTTGAAAATCAACTGCAGGTTTTATTGTAGCAATCTTAAGTAATTCGTTTTCTTGTTGCTCAATTCTTTCGACCTCTCCGATTATCAGACCTTTTGGAAAAATTCCCCCCAATCCCGAGGATATAACTAGATCCCCAGGTAGTACATTTGAATCTATCGGGAGGTAAACCATTTGACAATATCCCTTATTTTCAGGTTCGATTTGCCCCTTTATTATCCCATTATCCCTGGTTCTTTGGATCATAGCACTTACAGAACTCTTCTGATCTATTATTAGTAAAACTTTTGACCATCTGCTCCCGGTTTCAATAACCCTTCCTACTAAACCTTTATTAGTAACTACTGCCATATTTATATCTATACCATTTTGTTTGCCTTTGTCTATCAAAATAGTCTCGAACCAATTAGACGGGTTCCTGCCAACAACCTTAGCGCCTTCCATACCATAATAAAATGACTGTTCTTTAAAGTTTAGCATCTCTTTTAGCCTCTGATTTTCCAGTTGGAGTTCTTTTATCATAACGGCACTATTTTCTAATGAAGACACCTTATTTTTTAAAAATTTGTTTTCTTCTTTTATCTTGTTCAACTGCATTATAGTTTTAAAAAACTCGGCTGTTTCCCGTGAACCTGTAAAAAATGCTTTTTGTATTGGTTGAATAGCAGTTATAACCGGTTTAAATATCATTATATCTTCATTGTTTTTAGACGATATATTTATTAATACTATCAAGGTAAAAATAGTAATTATGATCAGCCATAACCTTTTATCTCTCAATAAAGGGCTCAATTCATCACACCCTTTAGCTCAGTCTTTTATGTGATATTAAAACCCTCCTCAGCTTTTCTGATTGTAGGCTTTCGAGGGCTTTACCTGCACCCATGACTACACAATCGATAGGATTTTCGGCAATGTGAACAGGCATACCTGTTTCTTCACACAGCAATCTGTCAAGCCCTTTTAAAAGTGAACCCCCACCTGTCATTACAATCCCTTTGTCCATAATATCTGCTGCTAGCTCGGGGGGAGTGTTTTCAAGGGCAGTTTTAACAGCATCAACTATATTTGACACAGGTTCTTTAAGAGCTTCCCTTATTTCTTCTGAAGAAACCGTAATCGTTTTAGGAAGCCCTGTTACTAAATCACGACCCCTTATTTCCATTTCAATGTTTTCTCCATCAGGAAAAGCCGATCCCACTTCCATTTTGATTTCTTCGGCTGTCCTTTCTCCAATCATGAGATTGTAGAGCCTTTTAATATATAAAACAATAGATTCGTCCATCTCATCCCCGCCAACCCTTATAGATCTGCTTGTAACTATCCCACCTAAGGAGATTATGGCAACTTCTGTAGTACCGCCACCGATATCAACAATCATACTGCCAGTAGGCTCTTCTACCGGCAGCCCTGCTCCTATAGCAGCTGCCATGGGTTCTTCTATCAAAAAAGCTTCTCTTGCACCGGCATCTATGCTGGCATCTATAACAGCCCTTTTTTCGACTTCAGTTACACCGGTTGGAACACATATTACTATAGTTGGTTTAACAAAAAAGAACTTCTTATACGCTCTTGAAATAAAATACTTCAGCATTATTTGAGTTACATCATAATCAGCAATAACCCCGTCTTTCATTGGTCGAATCGCCACAATATTACCCGGGGTTCTGCCGATCATTTGCTTTGCTTCTTCACCAACAGCCAAAATAGAATTAGAAGAACCATCCCTCTGAATCGCTACTACCGAAGGTTCTCTCATAACAACACCCTTACCTTTAACATATACCAGAGTAGTAGCAGTACCTAAATCAATACCTAAATCCTTCGAAAAATATCTATAAATAGAATTCATGATCAGAGCATTCTCCTTTCCGTATATTGGAGTTTAATTTGTAGATACAAACTTTTTATATTAGGTCCTTTTCTTTTAAGCTTATAAATTTCCCATCTCCTATTATTATGTGATCTAAAACAGGGATCCCCAGGAGTTCTCCGCTTTCTACAAGACGTTTTGTAACTTTAATATCCTCTACGCTGGGAGCAGGATCACCGCTAGGATGGTTATGAACAAGTATTACTGACCCGCTGCTGCGGCGAATAGCTGTTTTAAATACTTCCCTTGGGTGCACAATTGAAGAATTTAAGCTGCCGACAGAAACATCTTCAATACTTAACACCTGATTTTTCATATTAAGAAGAACAACTTTAAGGTGCTCTTTGTCTAAGTACCGCATTTCACTCATCAACAAATGCGCAACATCGTCAGGGCAACTTATAGCATACTGTTCTTTTTGTTTCGTTGAAAATAATCTCTTCCCAATTTCTAATGCAGCTTTAATTTGTGCAGTTTTAGCAGGGCCTATCCCTTTTATATTAGATAATTCTTCAATACTAGCTTCAAGAAGAAACCTTAAACCTTGTAATCCATTTTTCCCTTTTAGCAGCCTTTGTGAAAGATCTACAGCTGTTTCATTTCGGTTGCCAATTCTTATTATAATAGCAATAAGTTCTGCATCAGTAAGGCTTTCAGCTCCATACTTTAACAACCTTTCCCTGGGTTTTTCACCTTCAGGAAAATCCTTAATAGTTAAACGACTCTCATCATAATTATATGCTGACATTTTTCCCCCTTATCCATCATCATTTTTTGAATACATCAATACCGAATTGATTTAATATGGAATATAATTTAGAAACTGGGAGCCCTACCACATTAAAATAACAGCCTTCTATCTTTTCTATGAAAATACTCCCAAGCCCTTGTATTCCATATGCACCTGCTTTGTCAATAGGTTCACCGGTTGACACATATCCTTTTATTTCCTCACTGGATAGCTGCCTCATTTTTACCGCCGTTTTTTCATAATCTGTAATCAATTTATTGGTAGTTGTGTCTATAACAGCAATACCCGTATAAACATAATGGGTCTTCCCTGATAATTTATTTAACATTTCAAAAGCATGCAGCTCATTATCAGGTTTCCCCAAAATTTCGTTCATAAATACAATAGTGTCTGAGCCGATAACTATAGAGTCTTTTTCCTTATGAGCTATATTTAATGCTTTCTGCTTTGCAAGCTCTATTACAACTTCTTCCGGTTTTAACCTTTTATCTAATATTTCACCCGCAGTGCTGGGTTTAACTTCAAATACTAAATTCATTTGTTCCAGAAGCTGTTTTCTTCTTGGTGAAGCAGAAGCAAGTACTATCTTTTTCACAAAAAGTTAAACCCCCCTAAAGATTACAATCGCTATAATCAGACCTATTAATACTGCGAGATTCATTTTAAAGAGAAAACCAAAAGTAATAGAAATTGCTCCTAAATTCAATGTTGCTGGCTCAAGTCCAACAATTTTTGTATAATTTAGAATTGGAATATATCCATCTAGTAAATTTCCTAACAAACCACCTATAAGTATACCAACAATCAAATAAATAACTAGAATCCACGGACTTTTAGTTCCTCTAGCTCTCAAAAGTATTCCTCCTTTTTGCCTGTTTTAACTGTAACTTTTTTTAACCTCAATTAGTTTAAGGTTCTTAGATAATATTCCATATGTTAAGTTAGAAACCAATCCTACAAAATAACCTGTAAATAAACTAATCATCATCAAAAAAGGAAGGTATAGAAAAATTCCCGAGTTTCGGAGGATAATACTCGCAGCAATAATCTGTGCTAATATATGAGCCTGAGCACCAATAATGCTAATACCTACAAGACTAAACGTTTTATTCATATAAAAAAAGACAAAAGACATCATAAAAAGGCTCAAAACCGCCCCCGAAAGACTGTATATTAAGCTTGATACCGAGCCCGTAATTAAGGCTGAAATCAAGCACCTTAATATAGAAACTATTAAACCGTCTTTAAAACCATAAAGCACTAGAACAAGAAGCGTAATTATATTAGCTAGTCCCAATTTGGCTCCCGGTATATAAATAGGTAGAGGTATAAATGCCTCTACTATATGGAGAACAATTCCGAAAGAAACTAGAAGGGACAGATATATTAGTCTGCGGGTTTTAATTCTCAATAAGAACACCACCTTAATAGGTTGTATCGTCTAAAGTATCTCTGGATCCAATAATTTTAACGGCTACCTGATTAGGCAGGCAGACTATCATCTGACCTGGTTTTGATATCCAACCTACTTTAAGGCAATCACCATTATCACAAGGCGACTGATACATTCTAACTCTATCTTTTCCAATCTCTATAATGCTATACCCAAGCATCCCTTTAATCTCAATTTTCTTATTTTCTGTATCTTGACCAAGAATAAATCGTTTCACTTCAGTCCCTTTAACTTCAATAACAACATATTTTTTTTCAAAAGCTCCGTAAGTATAAGTTTTCCCTATTATTAAGCCAAAAAAACAAAAAACAAGAATCGTAAAGATTAATATTTTGTCACCCTTAGTTAAACCCCTTGTTGATGCCATGAGCATTCATCCCCAACTGTAATCCACAATAACAAACAGTATTTCTCAATAATAGTGTACCATTATATCTTAATTAAAACAAGTGGGAATTACGACCTTACAGAACATAACTCTTCTTCACTTGCATGTATAGATTGTATAGTTTTTGTAGGACATGCTTCCGCACATTTACCGCAATTTGTACATTTGTCATAATCTATTTTAGCAACATTATTTTCTACTTTAACGGCATCAAATTTACAAGCCCGTTCACAGGCTTTACAGCCTATACAGCCTATACTGCATACTTGCCTTACATCTTTACCTTTATCTTGAGAATTGCATCCTACGTGAATTTCTTTCGATTTGTCTATTAACTTGATCAATCCTCGCGGACAGGCTTCAGCACATCTGCCACATCCTTTACATATATCTTCATTTATTACAGGCAGCCCGTTTTCGTTTATATATATACCGCCAAAAGGACAGACAGCAGCACAGTTTCCAAAACCCAGACAACCATATCTACATCCTTTGGGCCCTCCGCTTACAGCATTGGCAGCCCTGCAGTCCATTACCCCACGGTACTCAGCTATTTTTTTGGCTTCCTTATTTCCGCCCCTACAGAAAACCCGAGCAACCTTCTTTTCTTTAGTGGGTTCGGTTTCCACTCCCATTATTTCAGCTATTTTTAATGCTGCTTCTTCTCCTCCTACTGGACAAAAATCTACCGGGAGTTCACCTGCTGCAATAGCTTCTGCTACATTGAAACATCCTGCCTGACCACATGCCCCGCAATTTGCCCCGGGCAGCACCTCATTAATTTTTTCAATCCTGGGATCTATTTCCACGGCAAATTTTTTCGATGCAATAGCCAGAACTATACCAAAAACTGCACCGATCCCGCCCATACTTACTAAAGATATTAAAACTGTACTTTTCATATGCTATCACCTCCATAAAAGTGCGTCTATATAATTACATCGGTATTAGACCTGTAAATCCCATAAAAGCCAAAGACATTATGCCTGCCGTTATAAGCACAATTGGTGCTTCCTGTAATGGCTTTGGAATATCTGCAAACTTGAATTCTTCCCTTATCCCTGCCATCATAACAATAGCCAAAGTAAAACCAATTCCTGCACCTAATCCAAAAACAAGACTTTCTATTAAACTATATTGTCTGACATCGATCAGTAAAGCAAGACCCAGTATTACACAATTAGTAGTTATAAGAGGCAGAAAAATTCCCAGTGCTTTGTGCAATGCAGGACTGGTTTTTTGGATAACCATTTCAATAAACTGTACTAAAGAAGCTATTATTAAAATAAGTGAAACAGTTGTAAGAAATTTATCCAGCCCATATGGAATTAATATATAACTTTGCATTAGCCATGAAGACACCGCTGTTAAAGTCAAAACAAAAGTAACAGCTATCCCCATACTAAGTGCAGTTTCCAACTTATTTGAAACACCTATAAAAGGACATGTACCTAAGAATCTAGTCAAAACAAAATTGTTTACTAATACTGACCCTGCAAATAACAGAAATAGTTCCAATTTAATTCACTCCTTTCAGCCCTTATAAAATCTACCGACAATCCTGAGGATTTGCTTTTTTTGCCAGAGCTGTATTAATAATCCCTAATATAATCCCTAAAACTATAAAAGCGCCCGGAGGAAGAACCATAATAATAAATGGTGTAAACCACTCGCCCATTACTTGATGCCCGAATATTGTTCCCATTCCAAGAAGCTCTCTTATTATGCCTAAAAATGTCATAGCCCAGGTAGTCCCTAATCCCATCCCTAATGCGTCAAATATTGAATTTATCACCGGATTCTTAGACGCAAAAGCCTCTGCTCTTCCTAATATAATACAGTTTACTACAATTAATGGAATAAAGATTCCTAATACTTTATGTATATCAGGGAAAAGTGCAGCCAGAACTAAGTCTATTATTGTAACAAAAGTAGCTATAATAACAATATAGCACGGTATCCTTACTTTTGATGGAATCAAATCGCGTACCAATGATATCATAACTGAAGAACATATCAAAACAAAAGTAACTGACAAACCCATCGCAAGCCCATTTATCGCCATGCTTGTCACAGCTAGTACCGGGCACATACCTATAAGCATTCTAAAAGATGGATTTTCAGGCCAGATGCCTCTAATAAAGTCTTTCCAAAGTGTCATCCCGATCACCTGCCCTTTCCAAAAATCCTGGGTTT